>JBKJNM010000041.1:0-18223 GCA_046593655.1 Lacibacter sp.
TATCACTTCAACCAATCCCGTTTCTGAAAGCATTGCCTCAATGTGATATAAATCTTCATCAGATAGTTTGTACTTTCTTTTACTGATATAAATAGGCCGTGGATGGCTGTCTTTTAATTCCTGAAAGATTACATCTAAAGTTGCCATTCTGTTATTGATATTCATAAAATTTAGGAGTTAGTTGATTGTTATTAATCATTCTGATTTTAGTTCCAACGAGTGCGCTGGCTTTCTTTTGTTTGATGTACCATAGCGGCTGTTTAACATAATAATTTGTTATAAGGATTCGCCGCAATTTTCATGATTGCTATTTGTCTTTCTGCCAGCTTATGACTTTCCAATGTGGGGAAGGCAAAAGCAATTGCAGGGCTTGGTGTGTTAGCTGCTTTTGCCTTCCCCACATTGGTTAGGAGTATGCGGGAGAGGGCGGCGAATGCTGATAACACTACGTTATGTTATTCAGCTACGGGGCTGTGTAGCGTGAATCGTAAGTTTGTTAATACGATTCATGCGTTGCTGGCGGTACGGAAAACAAAAGAAAAGGGGAAGGAGAACGGCGTAAGCCGAACTGTATTAATAATTGAAGAGAGCTATAAAGAAAAATTACCGCTTTTTGTTATAAAAGAAGAGTCAACCTTACTTATCCAAATGGACGGAATTGAGATAATGTATCCTGAAGGTCGGCGTTTTATAGCGAATAGATAATGAATAAAGACAGAGACGATAAGTACATTAATTCCATCCTAATCGAAACAATAAATATCCAATAAGTAAGCCGATGATTATTTTAACAATATTAGATACCATTGATGATCCAAAATTTTGGATTTTTATTTTGTATGGTGCTATTTGTTGGGTATTGGGCGACAACTCTGCACGTCGTGAAAGAAGGTCTGAATAATTTTTATACTTTTTAAGTTCGTTTAATCCGCAACTGTTCAACGTAAACATATCCACTGAATAAGGTTTACTTATCACTTCAACCAATCCCGTTTCTGAAAGCATTGCCTCAATGTGATATAAATCTTCATCAGATAGTTTGTACTTTCTTTTACTGATATAAATAGGCTGTGGATGGCTGTCTTTTAATTCCTGAAAGATTACATCTAAAGTTGCTATTCTGTTATTGATATTCATAAAATTTAGGAGTTAGTTGATTGTTATTATTCAATCTGTTTTTAGTTCCCACGAGTGCGATGGCTTTCTTTTGTTTGATGTACCATAGCGGCTGTTTAACATAATATATATTATACGAAAAGAAATAGTTTACCGTTGCCCCTAATTTACGATGATTTTTTTTCACTGTTTATTATTATTTCAATAGTTTCAAAAAAATCATCGTAAATTAGGGGGCAAAAGACGGCGGTAGCTTTTCGTATAATTTACGTTATGTGTAAACAGGCACACAACCCTTATAGCAAATAATGAATAAAAAAGATGAGCTGCTGCAATGGATTTACCTGTGGGATAGTTTTGTAAACAGGCAACAAAAAAGCCGGAGCGCATTAACACTCCGACTTATAAATCATTGTTTATGAAAATAAACGTTGAGATTGATAAGGAAGTAATCATCTTACTTATCAGAACAGCATGTGTCTTTATCGCATGTCTGTTACGTTGAGAAATTGCGCTCCTTCAGTGGGGCGTTTTTTTTATTCATTATTTGTAGCCAACCTGTATAACATAACGTATTTCATATTATAAGAATATTTATACCCTGAAGAACTCAAGCTCATCAGCCAGGTTAAGATAAGGATGCTCCCCGGCAATAGCCATTGTCTTATGCAAGTGTTGTTGTAAGAATTGCTGATGCTGTATAGAACACGGGTGAAAAGGTTTGTGATTTTTTGCAGTAACGATCTGCCGGATTTCTTTCATCAGCCCCAATGTTGGTTCCTGGAATGCATAGTCCGAAAATTTTTCCAATACAAATTGCGTAGCGGCATAATTTGGATGCGTCAGGTCAATATCATAAAACCGGTAATCCCGCAACACATCAATCACCAGTTCGTAGGCAGGGAAATAAAACAAACGATCGAATTTATTTACCAGGTGATGAACCGTTTCCAGTAACCGGGCTTTGCTGCGGTTATTATCCACCACGCCATCTCTTAAATGCCTCACCGGACTAATGGTGAAAATGATCTTCAGCTTTGAGTTGAGATGAAATAACTGGTGCATCGTGTTATCCAATACAGCAATCTGCTCATCAATGGGTATAAGATACTTATCAAACCATTGAGCAGGTGCTTTATGGCAGTTGGCAACAAAACGATGCTCTTCTTTTAATTTATATACAAAGGAAGATCCCAGTGTTATAATTAACCAATCAGCTTGTTTAATAAATGCATGTGCCGCCTTTTGCGAATTGTTTATTTGATCCAATGCAATTTGCTGATCAGGATTTGAAAACCGGCTATGATGATCCCAGCTTTGCCACAACTCATTATATTGAAACAGATCTTCTTGTTTGTATTGTTGCTGTTGTATATAAGAAACCAAACTTCTGCAAACACTGATCGGTTCAAACAAAATTCCATTCGGGTTTTGCAGTGTTTGAAATTTTAACTCCTGTAAATTGTTGCCAATATGTTCCGTAAAACAACTACCTATCAACATGATCTTATGCTGATAAGTAATGGGCATTGGCAAAGGTTTAATATCAATATGTGTAAGAAAGTTCATGAAGTAAAAATTTCACCTGCCAATTGCAGACTTTTTTGTAATGCTTCTTTGTTTAAATGAAGAGTTGTCTCTTCTTCAAAATAGGCAATCATCTTTTCAGTGTCCATATTTCCAACCAGTTCATCATTGGCCATGGGGCATCCACCAATTCCTTTCAATGCTCCATCAAAACGTTTACAGCCGGCTTTATAGGCTGCTTCTAATTTTTCCTTCCAGTTCAATGTAGTGGAATGCAGATGCACCCCAATTTCTGTTTGAGGAAGCTTTTGAATAAGATGTTTTGTAATCTGTTCCACCTGTTCAGCAGTTGCCAGGCCAACCGTATCAGCCAATGATAAAATCTGAATTTCAAGTTCAACTAATTTTTCAGCCCATTGGAAAACAATGTCTTCACTCCATGCATCGCCATAAGGATTTCCAAAACCCATGGATAAATATACCAGCAGTTGTTTTTTGTTTTTTATACAAAGCTCCTGGATAGCTTCTACTCTTTTTAAAGACTCAGCAATGGAGCTGTTGGTATTGCGTTGCTGAAATGTTTCAGAAACAGAAAAAGGAAATCCGAGATAACTGATTTCATCAAATACCACTGCATCTGCTGCCCCCCTTTCGTTAGCAACGATAGCAAGCAGTTTTGATTTACCAATTCCCAAATCCAAATTCCTTAAAACCTCCTTTGTATCGGCCATTTGAGGAATAGCTTTCGCTGAAACAAAACTTCCAAAATCAATGGTATCGAAACCAACCTGCAACAAGGAATTAATGTATTCAATCTTTTTCTCTGTTGGAATGAAAGTCTTCCAGCCCTGCATAGCATCACGGGGGCATTCAATGAGTTTAATGTTGTTCACTGTCATAGTAACAAAAAGCAAAATTAAGTGATGTTGGCGGGATTAAATTTTCAAGGCATTCACCTTGTCCCGCATACTGTTAAAAAAACGATTGCGTTCTTTTTCGCCAATGCCGCTGATTTGTGTTGACCGGCTTACAACCGTATAAAAACTGGCAAAAGATTTTTCATTAAACCGTGGGTCACTGGTAATGAGATAACTTAAAATATTATAAGTGATGTAAGATAGTTTTGATTCATTTAATTCAATGAGGATGGTATTGCTGCCAATCACCACTTCATTAATATAAAATTGCAGTGGGGCTTTGTACACCAGTTCAGAATCACCCGGCATAAACTTCACTCCTTTTTCAACTTCTTCCTGGATATGATCAAGACATTTCTGAAATGAATCAATGACAATATTGAGATCTTCTTTATGTTTAAAATAACCACCATCCTTATAATACTGAATCTGGCTGATGGTGCTGTTGATGCTTTCTGCATTCCATAATTCAAGGGAAGGAATTTTATTATATTCTTTAATGATCTGTTGCCCTGTTTCAAAACAATCAAGTAAAGGAAACTCCTCAAGAGAAAATAATTTACCACGATAAGCAGGATCGTCTTTGATGGTCTTACTCCAGAAAAAAGTTTTAAAGGCAGCTATTTCAGGGTAAAGATAAAAATGATAAAAAGTAATATCCTTACAGAAATACAACATCTTACGGTTATTGAACGTATTGAAATGCTTCATGTTGGCAAGCATTGCGTTGAGATATTCAGGAAAGCTGACCCGCTCTGCATTTATTTCCGGTGCGTTAAAAACAACCCGTTGACTTTTCAATTGTAAAACCTGGTCAAGAGATATTTTATAATGTTCACTCAGTGTTTTTAATTCGGGTAAGGATATATCCTTCTCCCCTCTTATACGGCGGTAAGCACTATCGTTACTGATATTTAATATTTCAGCTACCTCATCTACCATAGAAACATGGACAGGCAGGGCTGACTTGATGTGCTGAAAAAAAAGCACCTGGGTATTTGTTGTATCCATGATTGGCTGTTTATGGGGTTTTCTGCAAACCGGTTTCATTAAGATTTGCAGAAAATAATTATTTATTGAAAGATAAACTGCTTTTTTGCAAAATGCAATAGAGTTTTTCGTTCAAACCTACCGGTTAGTGGTATTAGAGTCAATTCACCAGATCAGCAGCAAATAGCAATTAGGAAAGGGGTGTTTGTGAAAGTAGGTTTGAGTTGTCATTCATCATTCACTCACATTTAAAAAATGATCACATGAAAAAGATTTTACTTTTAAGCGTTTCAGTAATAATAAGTGTAGTTACATTATTTGCCCAGCCTGCCAGGTTTGGGGTAAATGGTGGTTTTACTTTCGCCAATATGATTTATAAAGAAGGCAAAGAAAAAGAAAACTACACAAGCAAACTAGGACTTAGTTTAGGGTTAATAACTGACATACCGATTGGTTCAAATTTCACTTTTCAATCCGGAGTAAATTTTGTTGAAAAAGGAGCTGAACTGAGAGAAACAGAGGGAACATTTACATTTCAGGCGTCATCAAGGATGTATTATATCGAAACACCTTTTAATGTGATCTATAAAATACCACTCAAAAAAGATCATCTTTTTTTTGGCGCCGGCCCTTCAACAGCATACGCTATTAAAGGCAATACAAAATACAAATATGCTAATGGCACTGATACAGAAAGTGGTGAAGAAAAGATCAAAATCGGCAATAAAGATGATGATGAATTGAAACCCTTTGAGCTGGCATTTAATATTATAGGTGGTTATGAATTAAAGAACGGGTTTCAATTGGCTGCAAATTATAACAGAAGCCTGAACAATCTCCTGCCGGGTGATAATGAAAGTTCGTCCCTGCGAAACAGTTATTTCGGGATTAAGATCGGTTATATGTTTGGCAGAAAAAGCAAGTAAAGCATTTTTAAATAAATGCAGATAAAAAAATCAGTCTATCACAAGACTACAGGTTATAAAACAAGTTTTCCAAAAACCACTTTTATGGAACAACATTTTGATGAATCAAAAGGCGATCTAAAATACATCCTTGAGGAACAGATAAGAAAATCATCTCCAGAACAAAATATTAACAGCACAAGCAATCATGATCGCCCAAAAAAGAAATACACGATTTACAAGTTGTTCTTATGGTTCAAACATTTATTTTTTGGATTAAAAAGATCCAGATATTAAAGTTGAAATTAATTATTATATTATTCATCAATCTGTCTCCCTGGTAAAATAGGTTACTCCCCCTACTCAATTACGAACGCTTAAAAAATCAATTATGAAACAGATTTTATTTGCTGCCTGCATGTTATATGCAATACAGCTAATGGGCCAGGATGTAAATAAGAAAATTTCTTTTGCAATAAAAGTAGGTGCAGGAAGTTCAAATCTGAGGCCATCAATTACTGATTCTGAAGGCAACAGGTATACATTTAAAAATAAAACCACTTTAATTAGTGGCATGAGTTTATATATACCTGTTGGAAATAAAATGATATTTAAACCTGAATTGATACTTGTTTCTAAAGGTGCAAAAGAAAAATATGAAGGCCAGAACCTTTATACTTATCCCAGAAGTTTTTTCTACATGGAGCTTCCATTGAATATAGCCAGGAAGATTTCAACCAAATCCGGGTTTCTTATGATCGGAGGCGGCCCCGCTCCTGCTCTTCTATTTGATGAAATGGGTTATCTGGAAGGAGCAGATTCAAAAAACTTTGACCTGGGGATTAATCTCATTTCAAGTTATCATTTCCCTATTGGGTTTTCAATAGAACTTAATTATAATATAGGGCTCCTGGATGTTTATACTATTTCAAACAAGGGAGTTAAAAACAGCTACTTAAGTCTTTGTATCGGTTATGCTTTTTAAATCAGTCTGCTTATTCTTCATTTTTAAAACCAGATGTATGAAATCAACATTTTTAAAAACAGTAAGTCTTTTAACAGCTTTTATTTTGATCATTTCTGCCTGCAATTATTATAAGGTAATGCTTGCAAAAACAGGCGATGGCACTGCTACTTACTCTGTTATTGACAGCCTGAAAAACATGAACAGGTATTTTATTCTTCGTCATAATGAAATGGCATTTTATATGAAGCAGCTTGAACTGAGTAAAGACCAGCGATCTGTGTCCTGTACGCTGGAATATTTGCCTGCCAATCATTTGTTTTCTTCTCAGAAGGGCAATTATTCAAAAAAATACCGCAAGTCCGATCCCGATCAAAGTGAGATTGTTAATGAGGTTCACTTCTATATAAAGGACAGTTCAAAACTTCAACCCGGTTCTTTTACACTTCAATTAGAAGAAATAGAGAAAATTGAAATGATTCAGCATGATAAAAAAAGAACGACCAACAGTTATGTTATAGGAACAGTAGTTACGGTCCTTGGTACAGCAGCATTGGCAGGTATTATAGCACTGGCACTCAAAACCTCCTGTCCTTTTGTTAGTGCTTATGACGGTAAAGATTTTTCATTGCAGGGAGAAATTTATGGTGGAGCAATCTATCCGCAACTAAGCCGGAAAGATTACTTGCCATTGAAAATGGCCCCACTGGCCGATGGAACACTGCAATTGAAGATCAGTAATGAATTAAAAGAAAATCAATTTACTGATTTGGCAAGGCTTTGGGTTGTGAGCCATGATAAGGGCACAAAAATAGCATCAGATGAAAAAGGAAATTTGTACAATATAGTTCAACCCCTGCTCCCCTTCTCTGCTATCCTCAATCAACACAAAAATATCTTACCGGAAATAAGAATGGCTGATGATTACAAGATCGTTTACATGGAAGACACATCCAGAAAAGATGCATTGAATGAAATTATCTTGAAATTTAAAAAACCTCTTCACTCAAAAAAAGCAAAGCTGTTGCTCACTTTGAAAAACACTTATTTCCTTGATCTGTTATATGGAGAGTTAGCCATGGGACTTGGAAATTATTATAACAGTTTTGTAAAATTGCAAAAGAAAAAATCAGCAGATGAATTATTGAAATGGGTGAAGAATCAATCCATTCCAATGATGGTTTCAGTAAACACCGTAAGCGGCTGGAAAAACCAGGCAAGTATCACAACCATCGGCCCACTGGCTTTTCGTGAAACGGTGGTAGCCATTGATCTTTCTTCTGTTTACAGTGATGAGGTTGAAATAAAGCTCAGCAGTGGATTTATGTTTTGGGAAATTGACCAGGCTTCTATTGATTTTTCTGCCAATGAATTTATTAAGCTTGAAAAACTAAATCCCATTTCAGCGATAGATGAAAATAGTAATGATGTATTGCCCGCACTGAGTAATGAAGATGCTGTGTATTTGAGTCAGCCGGTTATAGGCAATGTTGCTACCCTTGTTTATAAACCAACAGTAAAGCCTTCCGCAACAATTCAGCAAACCTATATCCTTGAAACAAAAGGCTATTATGAGCATATAAGAAGCTTTCAGCATGAACCTGATTTTTCATTTCTTAAACAGTTCCGAAAACCGGGAGCATTCCCTGCCTATGGTGTAAAGCTTTATAAAAAAGCAAAGATTGAAATGATGAACTCAATGGCACGTAAAAATTAATATCACCAGTTAAACTTGCAGTTATGGAAATAATGTATAAAACCAGGCAAGCAAACAAAGCTTCTTCACTCAGGAATAAAATACCTTTTTCAATAAAAGAACATATTGAAAGTGTAGAAAAGAATTCAGGAAAAAAGATACCCAGCGATCAGCTTATAACCGGTTCTTATCAGCAATGTATCCTGTTTTTGATGTGGCTGAATATATTATGGATTGCCTTGAAAGAATTTAAAAACCCATTCAAAGCAGTTCGTCAATTAAAGGCATTAAAACAATTACGTAATCAATACCGCAATGGAATGATATTAAAAAAATTTATGAAAGTAAGCAACCGCTTTTATGCAGGTTATAGCATACCCGGCTGGCCTTCAAAAGCATTTAACCGTTATGTGAAGCGGCAATTTATGAGGATGGAGCAAACAGATGAAACAACATTGCATACATTGATTTTTGGAGTTACCAAAAAATGCGGGTTTCAATGTGAGCATTGTTATGAATGGAATAACCTGAATAAACCAGAAACA
Source organism: Lacibacter sp. (assembly GCA_046593655.1). Lineage (GTDB taxonomy): Bacteria > Bacteroidota > Bacteroidia > Chitinophagales > Chitinophagaceae > Lacibacter. Next base: position 8,661 of record JBKJNM010000041.1, read on the forward strand.
CTTTCAAAAAATGATCTGGTAACAATTGTTGAACGCTTTCATCAACTGGGTATAACACAAGTGCAGTTAAGCGGTGGCGAACCACTCAACAGACTGGATGATATCTTACATCTGCTCCTGAACTCACCACAAGGCATTGATTACTGGCTTTATACAACTGGATATAGTTTAACATCCGAAAAAGCAAGATTGTTAAAAAAAGCCGGTCTCACCGGTATCACTATCAGCCTTGATCATCATGAAGAGGAAAAGCATGATCATTTCAGAGGAGTAAAAGGAGCCTATAAAAGAGCTTTGAATGCAGTTGCGCTTTCAAAAAATGAAGGACTTGCAGTTTGTTTTTCGCTTTGTGCAACAAAAGAATTTATCAGTGCATACAATCTTCATAAATATGCACAACTTGCTACGCAGTGCGGAGTAGCTTTTATTCAAATCCTGGAACCAAGGCCGGTAGGTCATTATACAGGAATGGATGTTACTCTTACAACTGAGAATTGCCAGATGCTTGACAGGTTTTACGAAACGGTCAATTATAATCCCTTCTATAAGTCCTCCCCTATTATTGCTTATCACGGTTATTATGGCCGAAGGATGGGATGCTCCGGATCGGGTATTGATTATGTATTTGTAGATACGGATGGTGATATCCACAATTGCCCCTTTTGCCAGCAAAAATTGTTTTCAGCTAAAGATATAAATCTCAATAACCTCATCAGAAACATGAAAAGTGCAGGATGCAGTACATACAAAGCAAGTCACTTATAAAATCATCAAATTATGACACCCTGGATATTCCTTCGTTATCTCATCTTACCTATGTTATTAATAACAGGTTGGTATTTGGGCGGTTGGTGGAATTTTATCATTCCTGTTGTATGTTTTGTGTTGCATCCCATATTATGTCTTGTAACAAAACAAAAGGCAGAAAAAAATGATGAGGCTATAATAGAACATCCGCCAATATTATATCGATTCAGTATTTTGTTATTTGTTCCCATCCTGCTGGCATCAACTATTTTTATGGTTTTTCAAAGCAACCATTTTAATCTGGTTGAGTTTACAGGAGCCTTCTTATCTGTAGGAATTATTAACGGAGTGCTGGGATTTACATTGGCCCATGAATTCATACACCGGTTTACTCTACCTGAAAAAATTGCAGCCCGTTTATTGATGTTGCAAAATAATTATCCGCATTACGGAATAGAACATGTGTTGGGGCATCATGTGTATGCGTGTACATCAAAAGATCCTCATGCAGCTGCAAAAAATGAATCGTTCTATACTTTTTTACCCAGATCAGTACGCTATACTTTATTGAATGCAATTGAAATTGAAAGAAACCGATTGATAAAAACTAAACCCCCTTCTGCAGCTCTGCAAAACAGGATAATTCAATGGGCCATTTTTCAATTGCTGTTATTCCTGATCATTTTTTGGGTTGGAGGATGGATAGCATTGAGCTTCTTTTTATGCCAAAGCATCATTGCAATCGTATTACTGCACCTGGCCGATTATCTGCAACACTATGGTTTGTTGCGAAAAGAAGTAGAGAATGGTAAATATGAACGCATATCAGCTCATCATTCATGGGGAAACAACAATGCAAAAGCAGGCTTCAATTTGTTTCAGTTAGATAAGCATGCCGATCATCACATGCACCCATCGCATACTTATGAACGATTGGTACATCATGAAGAATCGCCTGAACTGCCGGCTTCCTACTCAGGTATGATGATACTTGCATTTATGCCTCCGCTATGGTTCAGGCTTATGAATACAAGGATTCCCGAAACAATTTTAGTTCACCATCAAAACAATTGATTATGCCGCACTACAAATCATTTTCAGCTATTTTTAAAGTATTGGGACTACTTTTTATCCTTCAAAAAAATGTAAATGCCCAAAGTCCAACACAAACCATTCGGGGTACTATACTTGACAGAGACAGCCGCACTCCTATTGCTGCTGCAACCATCACCATTGTTGATGCTAATGCTTCAACTATTTCAGATACTTCGGGTAATTTTATTTTAAGACAGGTTCCTGTTGGAAGGCAACGGGTTCAGGTAACTGTTGTTGGTTACCAAACGTATGTTTCAGATTATATCATTGTAAATGCAGCAAAAGAACTGGAGTTGGTTGTTGAACTGAGTGAAGAAAAAAAATCGCTTGGCCCCATTGTTATTACGGGCATGCGTAACTCCAAACTGCCTGTGAATAAATTTGCTATGGCAAGTGGCCGTTCTTTTTCAGCAGAAGAAACACAACGCTTTGCTGCCAGTGCCAATGATCCGGGAAGAATGGTGATGGGCTTTCCGGGTGTACAGGCATCAAGAGATAGTCGCAATGATATTGTGATACGTGGAAATAATCCGCTGGGTATGCAGTGGCGGTTAGAAGGTTTGGATATTCCCAATCCCAATCACTTTGCACGCCGGGGAAGCAGTGGCGGCGGTATTACTATTTTCAGTTTAAGTATGTTGGATAACTCCGATTTTTTTAGTGGTGCTTTACCTGCTGAATATGGCGATGTGTTAAGTGGTGCTTTTGATATCCATTTTAGAAAAGGCAATCAGCAAAAAGCAGAATACACTTTTAAAGCAGGGATGATTGGATTAGAATTTTCAACTGAAGGGCCTATACAAAAAGGAAGAAGTTCTTACCTGTTGAATTACCGTTATTCTTTTCTCGATATCTTAAATGCATTTGGTGTGAACCTGGTTGATGAACGGGAGAATAATAAATTCCAGGACCTGTCATTTAATCTTTCATTCAGTAACAAGAAAAAAACAGTGTTAACGAATGTATGGGGTATTGGAGGTTATAGTAAAGAAACCTTTGCTGCCGTAAAAGATACAACGCAATGGAAACAGTATGATGATTATGCTATTTATGATAACCGTACAAAAATGGGTGCCATCGGATTTGCACAAACCATTACCCTCAACAAAAAATCATTTTTAAAAACAGCACTGGCTTTTACCGGTCAAACCATCACTTATGTGGATGATACACTTACAACCAAGGGCGTGCCTACAACAGTAAATGATGAACTGTATGTCAATAACAGGATTGCAGCAACCGTATCGTATAATTCAAAAATGAATTCTGTTGTAACATTAAAGACGGGCATATTTGTAAACCTGCTGAACTTTAAGTTTCAAAAAGATAGTTGGGATTATACAAACAATACATTCAAAGCAAATGTTCTTCAAGGCGATGGTAATAGCTGGATGCTGCAACCTTATCTCCAATTCAGCCTTAAGCCTTTTTCAAAGCTGGTTATTAACCCAGGTGTGCATGTCATCTATTTTGCACTGAATAAACAGGTAGAAGTTGATCCCCGTTTATCTGTTCAATATAAATTTTCAGCTAAAAGCAATTTAACTGCAGCGTATGGATTGCACAGTAAAATTCTTCCGCTGGGTTCTTATTTCTATCAAGCTGCAGGGTTGTATCCCAATATGAATCTGAAGATGATGCGTTCGCATCACTATGTATTGGCTTATGATCAGTTGATTGGTAAAGGCTGGCGCTTTCATATTGAAGCCTATCATCAGCAACTGTTTCAGATACCTCTTGTGAATGACATCAACCGTACCTTTTGGATACTCAATGAAATTGATGGATATGCCAAAGAAGCATTGGTAAGTAAAGGCAAAGGAAAGAATACAGGTGTGGATGTATCCATTGAAAAGTTTTTTTCAAAAGGATTGTTTATGATCGCTTCGTTTTCTGTATTTGAATCAACCTTCACTCCTTTAAATGGGAAAACATACAATTCAAGATTCAATTCTCAAACAAGTGGTTCATGGGTTGGTGCAAAAGAATGGAAATTGAAAAGGAACCGGGTGTTCCAGGCAGGATGGAAAATGCTGTACAATGGAGGTTTACCACTTTCTCCGTTGGCTGCAGTGCAGGATGGAAATACAAGAGAACCATTGTTAGATGAAACAAGACCATACAGCGAACGGGTTACTCCATATTGGAGAACCGATGGACGGCTTTCATTAAGAAAAGATAAACGAAAGATCAGTTGGCAATTGGCCATTGATATACAGAACGTATTTATTCAACGAAACATTGATGGACTCAGCAGACGATATGATCCGGGCACCAGACAGTGGATCTATAAAAAGCAATCAGGCATAACACCTGTATTGAGTTATCAAATTGATTTTTAAGATTAAACCCGTTGCTTCATCACCTCATATAAAATCATGGCCGTTGCTACACTTACATTTAAGCTTTCAAAATCTCCTTTCATGGGGATTTTGAAAGCTTCATCACATATTTTCATCAGTGCAGGAAAAACACCTTTCTCCTCCCCTCCCATTACGATGGCGCAAGGTTCATTAAATGTACAATCGTATAAAAGTTTAGATGAAGTCATTTCACTCGCCAATACTTTAATGCCATTCAGGTGAAGATCATCTACTGCTTTCATTAAACTGTTCACACGGCAAATGGCAATCTGTTCCAATGCACCCGCACTGGTGGATATTGCATCTTCATTTAAAGCCCCAACGCCTTTATCGGGAATAATGATGGCCTGCACACCGCAACAATAAGCAGTACGGGCAATGCCGCCAATGTTTCGTATATCGGTAATGCCATCCAAAATTAAAAACAAAGGCACTTCACCTTTGTCAACCACCCATGAAATGACCTGTTGCAGATCCTGATACCGGATCTTTGACAACTGTGCAATAATTCCTTCATGATCTGGAATATTAAATCCATTTAATTTTTCAACAGGAACTTTACTGATGGGGATGCTTTGCTGAAATGCGAGTTTCTTAATTTCTTCAATTACATCACCATACAGATTATTGTGTATGTAAATCTTGTCTAATTGCTTGCCTTCCTGTAAAGCTTCTAATACAGGCAATCTTCCTGCAATCAAGGTAGCTTTTTTGGGACGATGTTGTTGTTGTTTGAAATGTTTCACATTGCAAAGAAACATAAAAAAGAAACCCACCAACTTATTCAGTTGACGGGTCTTGTATTTTCATGAGGGGGTTATTATTTCAACCCGAACGCTTTTTTCACTTTTGTAACATAATCCAATTTTTCCCAGGTAAACAATTCCACTTTCACTTTTTTCACTTTTCCGTCAGGGCTTGTGAATGTTTTTTCAACAACCTCAGGTACACGGCCCATATGACCGTAGGCTGCTGTTTCGCTGTAAATAGGATTACGCAATTTTAAACGATGCTCAATAAAATAAGGACGCATATCAAAAAGACCTTCAATGATCTTTGCAATCTGTCCGTCTTTCATATCAACTTTTGCAGTACCGTATGTATTCACATTAATGGATGTTGGTTTAGCTACGCCAATAGCATAAGAAACCTGCACCAAAACCTCTTCGCACAAACCTGCAGCAACCATATTTTTTGCAATATGACGTGTTGCATAAGCTGCAGAACGATCTACTTTAGAAGGATCTTTACCGCTGAAAGCACCACCACCATGTGCACCTTTACCACCGTAGGTATCAACAATAATCTTACGGCCTGTTAATCCGGTATCACCATGTGGTCCGCCAATTACAAACTTGCCAGTTGGGTTGATATGATATTTAATGTCGCTATTAAACAAAGAAGCGTATTTCTTATACTTGGATTTAATACGTGGAATAAGAATGTTGATCACATCTGCTTTAATTTTTGCAAGCATCTTCGCTTCTACATCAAAGTCGTCGTGTTGAGTAGAGATAACAATCGCATCAATACGAACCGGACGATTCTGATCATTATATTCTAATGTTACCTGGCTCTTTGCATCGGGACGCAGGTAAGGCATTTTGGAATTCTTTTCTCTGCGGATGACAGCTAATTCAATTAACAGGTTATGCGCAAGGTCCAAAGCCAATGGCATATAATGCTCCGTTTCATTGGTAGCATAACCAAACATCATTCCCTGATCACCTGCACCCTGCTCTTCTTTTTTCTTACGATCAACACCCTGGTTAATGTCGGCACTTTGTTCATGAATAGCGCTCAACACACCACAGGAGTTCGCTTCAAACATATATTCACTCTTGGTATAGCCAATCTTTTTAATAACACCACGGGCAATTTCCTGTACATCCAGATAGGCTTTTGATTTTACTTCACCAGCCAGGAAAACCTGTCCTGTTGTTACCAATGTTTCGCAGGCAACTTTCGACTGTGGATCAAATGCTAAGAAGTTATCAATTAATGCATCACTGATCTGGTCAGCTATTTTGTCCGGATGACCTTCGGAAACGGATTCTGATGTAAATAAATAAGCCATGATTTAATTTTTTTCCTGATGGATTTGAAGGCGCAAAGATAAGTGTAGAACCAATATAATTTTATTGCTTGGAGTAATAAATTCGCACAAATGTCCGGTACTGAGGGTGAGAACCTCCTCCCAGTTGAACCCGGCCAAAAGCTATTGGATTGATACTTGCAGAGCTGGAAATACCACCGGAGAATTCAGCAAAGTAAGGTGCTGAGAGTTTAAAATCCCTGCGGGTTGTTCTTCCATTTACAATGTTCTGCACATAACTGGTGATGTTCATTTTGTATTCCGCCACCCGGTTACCGGAAGCATCATTGAAGAAGCTTGGAGTGCCTCCTGTATATTGTGTATTGATATTATACAAACTAACATTACGAATAACATCAATTGAAAAGGTGTTTACATAATAGCTTGCACTATCGTAGGGAATACTTGCAATTTTGCCATCAACCGTATAAGTATAAAGGTGTAGCTGTGGTTGCAATAAAATATTTTCAATTGCAAGGGGGCCTTGATATATCTGCCTTGTAACAAGCTCTGCTCTGTGAATGATATAAGGTTTATTACTTAATGTATCCAACGACGGGACTTTTATTTTAACGGATGTACCCGGTGCGGTTTGTATATATGCAAGGCTCGATGGCAAGCCTGATGTTAGTGTTGGTGCTGCAATACTTCCTGAGTAATTGCGGTGAATTTTATTGGCATTGGCACTCCGGATCGTATCTGCAACAAATGTGAAACGGGTTACTGTAGAACTATCGCCTCCACCCTCTCTTTTTTTATACCTGTAATAAAGATTAAGACGGGATTCTGTAGAATTCAGTAAAAAATAATGAATGGCATTTCCACTTACGGTTGAGTCGGCAATAACCGCCAAACCTCTCAGGTAATCTTTAAATATTGAATCGGTTCTGAACGCTTTTGTTACATTATCCTGATCGAGTAAATCTCTTGCAAACACATCAGATAATCTTATCCGCAATTGGTTGAAAATTGTATCTGTTTTATAAGCGGCTTTATAGCCGGTGCGTAGTGTTCTGGAAGTAACCTGGGTTGTTCCAAGAAAATCTGAGGTTGAAAAATTAACGCCTTCACTAACACGATATAATTTACCAGGTCTAAAAGTATTATCGGTTATTTTATACACATTTACTTTTGTAAGGGCATTGGTATCGCCGTAAGTTCCTGCAAATGCGAGCGACAGTACAAGGGAATCCAGAAATAAACTGTCTTTAGCTACGGGATAAGGACGAAAGGGATAACTGGTAGGAAGCATCTGGAAATACATGGCAGCCGTTGTTGTGCCAAATAAAGGGTCTTTAATAAATCCTAAAATATGCTGATCAGTTTTTCCAATTTTTGTGCTGTCGTTCTCAATAAAAGAAGTTGTTTCAACAGGTAATTCCATAGTATCGGTAATTAACCTGTCTGCACCCGGTAACAAATCACTGCCAAGAGTTGTTCGTTCTAACTTTGTACATCCACTTACGATTAATATTAATAAAACAGGAAAAGATAATAACAGATTCTTTCTGCGAATGTCCGTGCTGAGAAAATTCATAGTAATTGTAACGATAATTATTTCGACGAAAGGTCGGTATATAGTTGTAAATAGTCTGTTAAATCACTGTCTGCTTTAAAAGGCAGTATTTTTTTACCACGCACTTTCCCAAACTCTTCCAACAATTTTTTGTCAACTTTTTCTACACCAAATGTAATGGCATCAGCATAAGTAGCACCACCACGAAACATAGCTGTGTTAGTTCCATCCTTATAAGGCTCCAGGTCTTTGTCCTTAATACTAGGATGAATATTGGCCAGTTTTAAAAACTTAGGACTCATTTTTTCTTTAAACGTATTTTGGCCAACGGTAAACACCAGTTTGCTGTTTCCAAAAACTGGTTCTTTCTTATAAGCTGTTTGGAGGTACATGGGGATTAAACCAGTCATCCAGCCACTGCAATGAATAATATCAGGAGGCCATCCGAATTTTTTTACCGTTTCCAGGGCTCCTTTACAAAACAAAACAGTCCTCAATACATTATCCTGAAACCATTTCTCATTTTCATCATGAAAGAGTGTTTTTCTTTTAAAAAGATCTTCATTGTCGAGGAAATAAATTTGTAATCTCGCGTTAGGAAGTGAAGCCACCTTGATGACCAATGGATAGTCATCGCCGTCTATAGAAATGTTGATTCCGGAAAGCCTTACTACTTCGTGAAGCCTGTGCCTTCGCTCATTGATAATTCCGAAACGGGGCATGATGCAGCGAACTTCCATACCGCTTTCATTTGATTTAACTGCAAGCTTATTTACGATTTCCGCAAACTCTGTCATTTCGAGGAAAGGAGACATTTCGTTTGCAATAAATAAAATTCTTTTCTTTGTTGACATTTGCGAATAGTTAAATTAGCTTTGACAGTTTTTTTTAACAGGCGGCGAAGTTACAATTTTTTTTTCGTTATAACGCGTTAAACCCAATGTTGAGCCATACTTCAACCCAACCATGATAATATTCAAACATTCTGAAGATTTACAATCTTACCTGCGTGAAATTGGAAAAAACCGGCAAACGATAGGATTTGTGCCAACAATGGGCGCCCTGCATGAAGGACATTTATCGTTAATTAAAAAATGTAGGCAGATAAGCGACGTGGTCATTTCCAGCATTTTTGTGAACCCGGCACAATTCAACAATGTAGAGGACTTTATTAAATATCCGTCTAATATTGAAAATGATATTTTGTTGTTAGAAGAAAATGGATGCGATATTTTATTTATGCCTTCTGAGAAAGAAATATATCCTGATGTGGCATCAAAATCCGGGCATCATGAACTTGGTTATCTCGAAAAAATTCTTGAAGGAAAGTTCAGGGCCGGGCATTTTCAAGGAGTTTGTTTGGTTGTCGAAAAGTTACTAAATCTCGTCGGCCCCGACTTTTTAATTCTTGGCCAAAAAGATTATCAGCAATTCCTGGTCATAAAAAAGCTTATTCATCTTATGGGTAAAGAAATCAAAATTGTTCTATGCCCCATCCTTCGCGAGCCAAATGGGCTTGCCATGAGTAGCCGAAATTTAAGACTAACGACCACAGAAAATAATACCGCATCCATGTTATATTCAGCATTGGAAAAAATTAATAATAATCTTTCTCCCGGAAGTTTTTTTGGATTAAAAAAAGAAGCGATTATGCAGTTAGACAAAGCCGGCTTTAAGGTCGACTATCTTGAACTTGCAAAAAGCGAAAACCTTGAAATAATTAAAGACTATACATGTGAACATGCAG
>JBKJNM010000104.1:0-33453 GCA_046593655.1 Lacibacter sp.
GCGGTACAAAACCGTTATCAGATCACAAGCTCAGGAACCTATCATGCGTCAGTAAGAAATATAATAGGCTGTGCAATAAGTACACGTTCTGTTAATGTAACCATTGATGAGGAAGAAAAAGCGGTGAGGTATCTTGTACGTTATACGTTCGCTGAAAGAGTATTAAACCTCAATGCAAGGCAAATTGGTGATACTGTTTTATGGCGGCCTCCTAATGAATTGAATAATGCAAAGATCTATAATCCCGATTTCAGAAGCAGCGAGTTAGGTAATTATTATTACACTATTCGTTTTGCTTCAGCATCGGGTTGTGTTACCGTTGATTCGCAACTGGTAAAAGTGATTGCCAAAGTAGAAATCTTTCTGCCCAATGCTTTTACACCAAACAATGATAACCTGAATGATGTTTTTTCTCCTGTAACAATTGGCATCAGTGAAATACAATTCTTTAAGATTTATAACCGTTTGGGTGGAGAAGTCTATTCATGGTCGACGGAAAGACCTGCATGGGATGGTAAGTATAAAAACATTTTACAGTATCCGGATACATATGTATGGCATTTCAGAGGTATTGGTATTGATGGCCTGCCGTATTACCGCAAGGGCATTTTAACATTGCTGCGTTAATTGAGTTTGATATTTCATGCATTCTTATTCTTAAATAACCGTTATGCAATTCGATCAATTTCTGCAAACGATCAGCACTGCAGAACCCCCAACCAACAGTAATGTGTATCTCTCAGCAATGTGGCATGATGCGAAGGGAGATTGGAATACAGCTCATACATTAGTAGATGATTTGGAAGATGCAACGGCCTGCTGGGTACATGCTTATCTCCATCGCAAAGAAGGAGATATTGGTAATGCAGATTATTGGTACAGGCGTGCAGGAAAAACAAGACCAGCTGTTTCGTTACAGCAGGAGTGGGAAGCGCTTGTAAAAGCATTATTGTAAACAGAAATGAACTTAGCTTCAGTTGTGTTTTTAGTCTCCTAAAAAAAAATTCAACTTTTTTTATTTCAGCAACTGCTGTTTAGGTTCTCAGATCACATATTTATTTCCAGTTCGTTATAGGAGGAGCTCATCTGGTTTTCATAATTTCTTATTCATTATAGCGAAGGTGTTTTTTGGTTACTGCTGTAGTTTCATTATTTCATTCACGCTCAAAAAAAATTGCTGTATCTTTTTTGTGTAAAACCAACTCATGCGAAAATCAATTCTTCTTCTACTTTCATTCCTTTTATTCGGGATAACCCATGCGCAAACTGTTCAAACAGGCAAAACCTACGCCGTTGTCATCGGCATTTCAAAATACCAGAACATTGGCATTAGTGAGTTGAGGTTTGCCAACCGTGATGCAGCAATGTTTGCAGAATACCTGCAATCAAAAGCAGGAGGCGCCGTGCCGCCAGAACATATACGTTTATTAATCGATTCAACCGCTACTAATGCCGCTGTGTATGATGCACTCAGTTGGTTAAAGGAAATTGCCCAACCGAATGACCTTATTTATTTTTATTTCTCCGGTCATGGTGATATGGAGTCGGAGACTGCCCGCAGGCTTGGGTTTCTACTCGCCTTTAATACACCACGTACCAACTATATCAATAATGCCATCCGTATTGAAGATTTGAATTATTATGCCAATACGATATCGGCTAAATCAAAAGCAAAAGTAATCCTGATCACCGATGCCTGTCACAGCGGCACATTAGTTACAAGTGATTACCGTTTAAAGTTTTTAGTGGGCAATGAGTTACGTGCAGCAAAAGAAAATGAAATACGCATTACCTCCTGCGGACCCAACGAGTTATCTGTTGAGAATGAAGCATGGGGTGGGGGAAGAGGTGTGTTCTCTTATTACCTCATCAATGCCATGCTTGGTTTTGCAGATGCCAATAAAAACGGCATTGTTACAATAAAGGAAGCAAGGAATTATATGGATAGTTCGCTTGCAAAAGATGTTACTCTTCAACAGATCAAACACAAACAAACACCTGCGTTGGTTGGCAACGACAATTTTTTACTGGCAACAGTTAACCAGCAACAGTTTGCACAAATGCAACAGCAGGTTGCTGGCCCAATGCCTGCTCCCATTGTAGGGGCATCAACAGAAATGACAGTACAGCAATCCATCAATTACTTTTTTGAATTATATACAACCAATGATCCGGATGTTTTTTTAAATTATGACCGGTTTAAATTAATTGTGCCGGATAGTATTACATGGGCCGTGCTCAAAGAAGCAAAACGTTTTTTTGATTTGCAACTGCTTGCTGTTGACACAGTCTCTAAAGAGTATTATCAACAAGTCAAGCAACAGGTAGAAGCAAAGCATCAAAATATCAACCTGCTGGAAACACAATTGAAAAAAAGTAAGCGGCTTCAAAAACAATTCAATAACCGGTTAATGGTTTACATCGATGATCATGTACAGGAGGTGATCAACGATTATCTCAGCGGTGCAGAAGCTGAATTAGAACGAAGACGTTATTACAATATTCTTACAAATGGATATGATGTATATCCGAAAATGCTGGGGCTTGCATTGAAATTAACCGATGCAGAAAACCCTTTGTATAAGAACCTGCAGGTAAAGCGGTATTATATGCAGGGTGTTGCCTGCCGGTTAAAAATGCCTCTGTTTAAAAACAGCAACTGGTTGCTCGACTCTTCTTTCAGGATGCAGCAAAAGGCATATGAACTTGAACCATATGCAGCTTATATCAACCAGGAAATGGGCATTCTCTATCATGATAAAGGAAGCTATAAACAGGCGGAGGATTATTTTTTAACGGCAACAAAGATCAGTCCTATGTGGGCATTGCCGTGGGCAAGCCTTATTGGACTGTACACTTCCACCAAACAGTTCAACAAAGCAAAAGAAGCGTATAAGGTTGCAATAGAATTACAACCCGGTTTTCAGAACAGCTATGTAAGTGCAGGAATTATGCACGAAGAGTTGAGTCAATGGCTTACTGCAGAAGAGTTGTTTCGGAAAAGTATTAAACTTAACAGCAGGCATTACCTGCCGTTTGAACGGTTAGCTTATAACTATATAAAAATAACAAACTATGCACAGGCCGATTCATTTTTCTTTGAAGCGGATATTCGCAAGAAGGGCTATTTTTTTAATAACCCGAAGCATATGAAATTCCCCAAACCGGTGGTTGATCAATTTGATGTTGTATACGAGCGTTGTGATTTCGATCGTAAATTAGTAAAAGAAAATGATGTGGCTGGCAACTTTACCCTTGCAATGGAAGCTTACCTTAATAAAGATTTTTTTACAGCAGAAGAAAAGTTTAGAAAGGTAATTGCATTAGATAAAACAAATCCACTTGCTTTTCACTACCTCGGTAAACTGTATTATAATCATAAACTGAGGCAGGGTGCTGAACTGATGTTACATTTTTCGGTTCAATATTACAGGGATTCAGCTTCTTTTTTACAGTATGTCGATTCGTTGCAACAACATACACCTGAATCGCCTGTAAAAGAGTGTGTAATCCAGGAATTTAAAAAAAGATACTACCACCAAATTGACGACCATTATTTGTTAGGGACATTATACGAGCAATGGAACCACTATACAGAAAGTGAGCAGCAATACCGGATCATTATAAAAAAACAACCTGCATTTTATGGCGGATATTACTTGTTATGGAATATGCTTGAAAAAATTGATCGTTACCAGGAAGCAGAACAGGTAATTTTTTCTTATAAATATGTAAACTTTCCTGATGGGAGAAATGAATTGTTTTCTTTTTATAAACGAATGTATGCACGCTTTCCGGGCGAAGGCAGTTGGTTTTACAAAGCGGGAAATTTATTGTACGAAATAGCAAATGCGGAACCCGGCAAATATAGAATTGATTACAAAGAATATAAACCCGATGAAACAACATCAAGTCATATAAATAATGTTGCTTCTGTTAATATTGATAGATTCAGGTTCGAAACATTGCCCGGTATCGATAGCATTGTACGTCTCCCGGAAACAATCAGGCTTCCCTTTACAGATGGAATTAAATGTTTGCTAAAGGCTGATTCGTTGCTAACAGAAGAGGATTACCTGCTTGCCGAAATCAATGATAAACTGGGTGATCTTTATGTATGGCAAGGCCTGGTTGAAGATGCTCCAAAGCATTATCAAAAAGCAATGGATTTGCAGGAGCAGAACACAGGCATCCGTTTAAAATTGATTGATGTGTTGAATCAGTTGTATCAATTCACATCAGCGCAAGTCCATCTGGATACATTGCTGAGCAGAAAAGAAATTAATTTTCCGATGCAGTTATTGCTGGCGAAATATTATATCCACACATCGAGGTTTACAGAAGCAACAGTATTACTTGACCACGCAGCATACATTTACCCCTATCATCTTGCAGAGATCGAAAATTTATACGGACGAATTGCATTACTTTCCAATCAACCCAAAAAAGCAATTGAACGTTACAAAACTTTTTTGACTTTAGCACCTGATGATGTGGAAGCTATGTATTCCATTGCACGCATGTATGCAAAAACGGGTAATCAAAAAGAAGCCTGGCAATGGTTACAAAAGGCCATGGATAAAGGCTTTCTTTATTCCTATGTGCTGAAGTATGATGACACCTGGAACAAGTATAGAACACAAACAAAATGGACATCCATAATGAAGCAATACAAATTCATTGAATATTCTGATCCCGGTAAATAAGAGTTTTAAAACACAAATTTGTAAATAGGATACTGCACACATGCATTGGCAGGTATAGGCGGCATGGAACAGGCAGTATGCTTTGCCTGGTTAATTGTTTTGGCCCTTGTTTCTTCACTGATCTTAAACCAGCTTACTTCTCTTGGATTGGGATTCGTTAACATGGTTTCCAATGACTGCTTGAAATAATAAGAAAGAAAGCCACCTAATTTAGGATTACAATTCGCAAATTGATTTTTATCTGCTGCTGTAAGAAGCAACGATGTTTTCTTCGGATTCAAAAACAATACCCGTAGATTTTCAAAGTTCCATTTGAGATCCGATGCTTTTGGCTGTGGTGGTAACGGAGAAATTTTATTAGGTCCTTCCGGAACTGAATTGCAACAATCGCTCAACACCAATGTAAATCTTGACGGTTTATTTTTCAATGACAGAAAAATATCTTCAATGTTGACAGTGTGTTTTTTATAATCCTGTGTTTTTACATCTGAACGCAAGTCCAGAAACGGATAAGGTCTGTTTAGGTTTGGAAGACGAAAACCATGACCACTGTAATAGAACACTACAATATCATTGGGGGCCGACTTCAGGTTTTTTACTGCTGCATCCACATTCATTTTATTATAAGTTGCACCAAATATTTTAATGAAGTTGGCTTTAATGCCAATGGCATCGGCCAGTTTGGCAAAAAGTTCTTCTGCCCGTTTTAGATCATAAGTGCTGTACTCGCTTAAAGTAGGATCAGTGGTTGCACAAACAAGGATCACATGCATCCGAATGTTTTTTTCATTGCTGTTTAATCCTCTTGTTACAGATTTAAACGTAGATACATACAAAGGATCTGTTTCACTGAAAAAACGCAGCACAATATCTTTGCTCAGGTTGGTGGAATTCAGTAATTCAGCTTTTATGATTTCTGCAGTGGTTTCTTTTCCATCAGCTGCATTGGTAATAATCTTTGATGGTTCAAAGCTGTTGATTTGTGTGTTAAGTTCAAACCAAAAAGAAAGACTATCTGTTATGCCGTCATCGTCACCGTCAATGATCTGGGGTTGTGACGCTTTATAATAAACCACATTCGGTTCAATAATGCTGGTGGTTCCACTCACAAATTGCTCTTTCAGTTTCATTTCAATAATAGTGGGAGTGCCGGCTGCATTATTGAAACGGATCCGAACCATACCGCCGGTACTGTTATTTTTCATAAAGAAAGCTTCATAAGAGTTACTGCCAGTAATGGCAGGAAGCTTGTATTGAAAATAATAAATGCTTTGTGCTGAACTTATAGTGAAGCAGAAGAATATGGATATGATCAGGAAAAAGATACTTCTTTTCATATATGTAGTTTTGGCAAATAAAGCTAAACTATTAAATCATAAATAGCTATATGAGTTGTTTTTACTGTAGTATGGATGAGGATTCTTTTGCCATTCTGAAAAAACTTTCGTAGAATTATAACTTAAAACTAAAACTTATGTACAAAAAAATCAACCAATCCCTGAAGGGAGTGATGGCCGCTATGTTGCTTGTTACTTTATTTGCTACAGCCTGTAACAATGAAGTTGAGACAACAGAAACAACAACTGATACCACCGTTACAACGGCTCCTGCAACTGATACCACGATGCACGACACAATGCACATGGATACAACAGGAGTTAAAAAGCCAATTGTTACTCCGAACTAAGTTGATCTTTACCAGGGTCATTCTCAACTTCAGCTATTTGAGTTTGATCAATGATCTTTTTATCAATGCCGGGTAGGCGTTCCCTGTTTTGCACCAGTTTCTTTATCAACCAGTGTTCTACACGATGATGCAATGGAATGAGAATAGAAGCAATGCAAACAAATATCAGCATCTCCAGTACTGGTGTGTGATGGGTAATTTCTTTTACGGTTGGATGCAACAGGAGTGTTAAAAACTCAAAGAGTATCAGCAACGAAAGAACGCCCAGTATTTTAATAATTCTGATAGGAATTCTTATCCGGCTTAATAACAAGGTAAAAATGAAAAAGCCAGGAATAAAAAGGGCAATGAATAGCATTTGTAATTGCTGCGACCTTTCTTTTGCCGCTATCCGTTTATCTTCTTCAATCTGCAACTGCCGTATCTGTTCGTAAATGGATAAAATCTGAAGGTCTCTTATCTTGGCCTTGCTGTTGATGGAATCATTCAACGCCTGCACAATATTGAAATACGCAAAACTGCTGTCGATGTTTTTTTGTTGCCGGTAATAATTTTTTAAAAACTCTGCTGCTTCCAGTTCATTTGATAGAAAATTACCTCGTTTTGAAATACTGCTGGAGAGTCTGCCATAATATTCAGCCGAATCGGCTTGATTTGTTTGCAGGAAGAGTTTAGCAAAGCCCAATGATGTTTCGCTCAATGCAAATTCATCATTTGCAGTTGTCAAATGCATGATGGCTATTCTGTAATAATAAGCTGAGGAGTCAAAATTTCTTTTCTTCCTGAAATAATGACCCAAACCAATCATGGAAGTGCCCACAAAATCTATATTGTTAAACGAAATTGCAATCTGTAAAGACAGGTTGTAATAGTGATAAGCAGAATCCAGCATATTGAGTTTGTCAAATGCATCACCTAAGTTGATCTTGCTTTGATAGATCAGGGCGTCTATTTTATTAATTGTAATAATCGAATCAGATTTACGGTAATAAATGATGGCTTTTTCGAATTCCTGTTCCAGTACATATACAATTCCAATACTCATTAACACACTACCCATATTACGGGGCTTGTTTCTTTTTTCTTCGATTTTTAATTTTTGAAGATTGTACTCAAGCGCCTGTGGGTAATTGCCAATTTTAATAAACCCATTAGCCAACACACCAAGTGAGCGGGAGAGACCCTCTGTATAGTTAATGGATTTAGCAAGAAAGATGGCTTGTTGAGAGATGAGGATGCTTTTTTCGGGATTACTGTTATTAATTTCACTGGCATACTGCCACATCAAACGCACTTTGTTTGAATCAATTTTTTCTGTTTTCAGGAGCGCATTCAAACTGTCTGCAACCGGGGTTTGTGAGAAAGCAGCTGTAA
This sequence comes from Lacibacter sp., assembly GCA_046593655.1. Taxonomy (GTDB): domain Bacteria; phylum Bacteroidota; class Bacteroidia; order Chitinophagales; family Chitinophagaceae; genus Lacibacter. The sequence goes on from JBKJNM010000104.1 coordinate 7,768, forward strand.
AACAAAGTAAGGCGAAAACTAAAATAAAAATTGCTTTCATGTACAAATTGGTTGGTTGTTCTTAAGCTGCAGATGAATACGATTATGCAAAAAGAAATTACTGCTGTAAGATATGTTCTAATTCAGGAAGTGCAAAATGAACAGTATTGCTGCAAAGTTTTTCAGATTGTCGCAATCAACCCTCTATAATTTCGTATTTACACAGCTTATAATTTAAAAACAAACCCGAAATTTGTATCATTAAATAATCATCAACACCTTTAAATAATAGATCATGGAAACAACACAAAAACCTCCCGTTCTTACAGTAGAATCAACCATCGATGCACCTGTATCAAAAGTGTGGGATTATTGGACAAAACCTGAACACATTACTCAATGGAACTATGCATCAGTTGACTGGCATACACCCAGCGCTTCAAATGACCTTCGTGCAGGTGGAAGTTTTTCTTGCCGCATTGAAGCAAAGGATGGCAGTATGGGTTTTGATTTTAGAGGAATCTATGATGCTGTAACTCCGAATGAATACATCGAATACACACTCGGCGACGGACGAAAAGTAAACATCCATTTCATTGCTGATGGCAACAGCACTAAAGTAATAGAAAGCTTTGATGCGGAAACAGAAAACTCACTTGAATTGCAGCAAGGTGGCTGGCAGGCAATCCTGGATAACTTTAAAAAATATACGGAAGCAAATTGAGTTATACTTTCTACAATTCAAATTCCCATACAGTTCTATACGTGCCATATTTTTCTACATAGCTAAGGAAGCTGTTGTAAAAAGCATCGCCTCCAATAGTGGCGCTATCGCCAATTACAAAGAGTTGTTCTTTTGCTCTTGTGATAGCCACATTCATTCTTCTGTAATCTTTTAAGAAACCAATGTTTCCATCATCGTTGCTGCGTACGAGGGAAAGAATGATCGTTTCTTTTTCCTGTCCCTGGAAACTGTCGATGGTACTGATGCGAAGTTGATTGGGCAATACATCTTTCGCAGCGGCTACCTGGCCGGTGTAAGGAGAAATGAATGCTGTTAGTAATGGATCAAGTAATTCTGTTTCAAATAGTTTTTGTACGAGCTGCAGTTCTCCTTTGTTTTGCAAACTGGAACCATCAGGTCCATGTACTTCATTGAAACCAGAACCTGCTGTATCAATGAAGGTAAGATGCGCACCTGTATTATTTAAGTGGGCAGCCGTTAACAACAGGTTGTTATAAAAATACTGACTGCTGAAACCGGCAATTGCTTCTCTCATCCTGTATTGTGTATTGAGAAGATAAACGGTACTGACGGTTACAATAGCGGTTTCTAAAATGGAACGGTTAAAACCCATTATTGCTGCTTCATTGCTCAACACGGTAGGAGGTAATTGCCAATGATCGCCAGCCAGTACAATTTTTTCTGCCAGTGGAAAAATGGTCCATGCCAGTGGTTCAATGCATTGCCCGGCTTCATCAATCACCAGGGTTTGAAAATGAAGATGATGAACATCAGCATCGTACAAACCAATCGGCGTGCCTGCAATTACTTCGGCTTCTTTAAATAATTTTTCTTCGTTATAGTGTTGCAGTTTTTTTATTTCGGTGCGGATATTCTTTACTTCTTTAAACAACAGGTTGCGTTGTTCTCTCTCCGCCTTGCCATAACTGCGTTTGTACTTCAGCGCCATCCGTCTGAATTCTTCCACTCTTATTTTCAGTTGTTTAATTTCTTTTTGTTGTTTACTGTTGTTCAGTTTGCCTTCGGGAGTATGTGCAAAAATGGTTTCATCCACTTTGCTTGCGTTGCCTGCTCTTAATAATTTTACGCCTTGCTCAATCAATCCTTTTGCCAGATGATCAACTGCAGTATTGCTGGGAGCCGATACCAATACTTTTTCTCCGGCTTTAATGAGTTGAACAATGCCTTCAATCAACGTAGTTGTTTTGCCAGTGCCCGGTGGCCCATGAACAATGCAGATGTCTTTGTTGTGTGTGATAGCTGTAACTGCCTTTTGCTGACTTTCATTCAATTGTTGATTATGAAAACTGGTTGTTATTAGGTGTCCATCCAAAAGTGCGGCTTGAGAAGTATTTTTTTGATCATGCAGTTGTTCAAATAATTTATAAAGCGGTTGATTGTTCTCCAGGTTATTCAACACTTTTTTCATAATGCTGGTAGTTCTTGTATCAGGAGCTAACTTAATACCAACGCCATCGTCTTCTATCCAATCCGGAAAGTCGGGTGCAAATAATCGGAATTCACCATTCTTGCCATCCAGACCAATCAACACGCCTTTTACCGGCTCTTCACCTGTAATAAAGCATTCTATAGCTGCACCATCTTTAAACAAATTTGCTTCCGGAGGAAAATTGAGTTTAAAACTGATCTCCGGATAATCAGCATAACCAAAAGTCTTTTTGGTAACAATAACGGGGTGCAACGCAAGGCCTTCCGCTTTGAGTTGTTTCAGGGTATGCTGCTGATCTAGACTGTATCGCTGTACCTGCTCTTTTTCTTCCAGGTTAATACATTGTAAAAGTGTTTCTATATGCGGATGCATGCGGTGAAAATAGGATGGAAGCAGGGGATTAAAAAATGAAGCCTCTTTTTAGGGAGGAAACAGATAGAACAATAACTCAGTTCGATTGATTATTTTGCAGGCGATTTCATTTGCGTACTTGATTTTATCCCCACGATACAGATGTAAATTGAAAACTTTGATCCATTGAATATGAACGATAAGAAACCATTTTCATTCAGCAGGCGCCAATTCCTTGATACAGCCGTAAAAGTAACTGCAGGAGGCACATTGGCTTATGTGCAAATGTCGGGTTGCGGCAGTGAAGCATCGGAAGTTACTCCTCCACCTGAAAATAAACATGACTTTCTCAGCAAGCCTTATCTCCACACATTGCAACATGATCGGATGAGTATCCGATGGATTACCAATAAACCGAGCTTTAGTTGGATTGAATATGGTGAAGCAGGAAAGCTGGATAAAAAAGCAATGCTTGTTGTGGATGGGATGTTGAATGCATATAACCGCATACATGAAATTTATCTTGAAAATTTAGAACCTGGTAAATCTTATCAATATAGAGTGGCTTCAAAAGAAATTACGGAATTTAAACCTTATGAAGTAGTTTATGGAGAAACGATTTACAGTGATGCTTATACTTTTACAACTATTGTAAAAAATCCCATAGAATTGAGTTGGCTCATCCTCAATGATCTTCATGATCGTCCGGATTCATTTCCTCATCTGCTTCAGCTTAATCTAAAAGATCCTTACGATTTTGTTTTCCTCAATGGCGATATGTTCAATTATCAAACTGATGAACAACAGATCATTGATCATTTGCTGATTCCCTGCACCAATGACTTTGCAACAGAAAAACCAATGCTGTTTGTAAGGGGTAACCATGAAGCAAGAGGTAAATTTGCAAGAGAGCTAAAAAATTATTTTTCTTTTCCGCAAGGGCAGTATTTCACTTTTCATTGGGGACCTGTATTTGCCATTGTACTGGATACAGGGGAAGATAAAAAAGATGATAATCCTGTTTATGCCGGGCTGGTTGACTTTGATGCGTACCGGATACAGCAGGCCATATGGATGGAAAAGCTCATGCAAACACCTGAGTATATTAACGCAACCTACAAGGTAGTGCTGATGCATATACCTCCTTTCTATTCAAAAGATCAACATGGCGAATTACATTGCCGTGAATTGTTCTCTCCCTTATTTGACAAATACAAAGTTGACATTGTTATTGCCGGACATACACATACCTATGGTGTGCATCCGCCTGTTAAGAATCAGCATGGTTATCCAATTATTATTGGTGGCGGTCCTGAAATTGGTAAGCGTACGTTGATTAAAGTAAAAGCTGATCAACAACAACTAATAGTTCAAATGCTGAATGATGATAATAAAGTGGTAGGTACTTATACCGTTGCGGCTTCTGTTTAAAATTACAACCTAAGCCCTTTTTCTCATTGTGGTAAATCTGCAATCTTTTCACCTTTATAATTGATATACCAGGCTTTTTTATCCCTGCTTACTAATAGGAGATTTTCAACCATCGGGATAATATGATCGTAACCTTCTTCCACCACATGTTTTCCGTTGATGTCTAAGAGATACATCATATCATCGGCTTTTGTGTTACCATAAAAAAGGTTTTCGTTCAATACGGCAAGATTCAAAAAGGGAGTTTGTTCAAAATAGGTGACTCCATTTATTTTCAACAGAAATTTTCCCTTCGTGGTTTCTACTACAGAAAGGCCTTTATAGAAATTAGTAACTGAAATATATTGAATGGGAATGATAATCTTACCGGTGAGATCAATCATGCCTTCAAGCCCTGAAGTTTTTTCTTTTACAATAAACAGGTTGCCTTCAATGGGTTGAATAGTTTCGTAGTTATCTATACCGGGAAGGTTGATAACCTGTCCTGTTTTATCAACCAGTAAATTCCTGTCGGCTAATTTACCACGTACATAGCCTTTAGCAAATCCATCGTTAATTCCCAATTCATCGTAAACAAAAGGAACAATAATTTTATTGGTTTTATCGATGGCTCCGTATTTATTCCCTTTTTTCATGATCGCCAGGCCACCGCTGAACCAGGCAATACTTACTTCATCATAATCAAATGGAATCACCATGTTGTTAGCTGAATCAATATATCCATATTTTTTTTGAAAGTTCCTGGCAGAAAACACGCCATCCTGGTAATCACCAATATAATCGTATACAAAAGGCACAATAGCTTTTCCTGTTGTATCAATGACCCCAGCTTTAGCATTTTTTATGACAGAAGCAAAACCATGATGAAATTGTGAAGGGCTTTCAAATTGAAGGGGTATCACAACTTTTCCGCTGGTATCTGCAAAACCCCATTTGCCATCTTTTAAGATACTTACAAATCCCTCAGAAAAGTCCCACACATTATCGTATTGGTCTTTTAATTTCTGCTGCATTTTTAAGGTGGTCATTTCATCAGGGACCGGTAAAGCCACTGCCTCCGGCGCTGGGGAAGTATTGGTACAGCTATAAAACAATCCTGTTAAGAAGTAAACAGCAAATATTTTTTTCATGATGAAAGTTTGTACAAGATTACTCTATTACAATTGAAAACGATCTGCCATTTGGCAGGTATTTTATTTATGCAGAAGAAAGAAGATAACTAAATTTTTAGTGATCATCATTTGAAAATGAGAGGGACAATAGTTGGGTATTGCATATTCTGATTATAAAACTGGTATAAGCAATCCCTATGGGCTTAAAGTTCACTATGATCCACATGATCTAATGGTTTTCCGCAATGAGGGCATGTAAGATTTTTTTTAGTTTTTGTTTTTCTCATTTCTTCAAGGAACCCGGCGGTGATGATACCGGCTGGTAAAGCTAAAAGACCAAAACCGGCAAATGCAATGATTCCGGTTAATATTTTGCCTAATAAAGTAATGGGAACCATATCGCCATAACCTACAGTAGTAATGGTAACAAGTGCCCACCATAATGTAGCAGGGATACTGGAAAATACTGTTGGTTGTGCAAGATGCTCAGCAAAATAAAGAAGACAGGCAGCAATGATGAGAAGAAATCCTATCAATACCATACTCAGTTTTAGCTCACTGGCCCTGGTTACAAAAACATTTCTTACCATTTTGGCCGACTTCATATAAGCTGTAAGCCTGAACAAACGTAAGAATCTTAAGAGTCGTAAAATTCGAAGTACTCTCAAATCAAGACCAATAACAACATGAAAATAAAAAGGAAGTATCGCTAACAGATCGATAATGCCATCTGTTGAAATCATATACTTTAACCGGCCATATAAAGGATGACTGTACTTGGGGTGATGTGTGCAACTCCAAACACGAAGCAAATATTCTATACTAAAAATAATAACAGACACGAGGTCAAAAATTCTGAAGAACTCTGTATATGGATCATGAATGGAAGGAACTGTTTCAAGGATTACAGCAATAACATTCAGTATAATCAGGATGATGATAAAGCCGTTGATTGTCTTGTCCCATTTACTGTCGCCCAATTCAGGGTGGAGAAGGATGTGCACCTTCTGTGTACTTACTTTTATCATTATGGGAGGTAGTTTTGGTTGAATTAAAATTAATGAATAATATAAACTCTGCTTTGACTTATGGATGCAGCTTTTACAATATTCCATGAAAACAGCAGCTTCAAGATAAACATTCCCTGTAAATTGCTTCCACAAAATGTGTGAATGTTGTAACCGCTTCGGGTAATTATGTAATGCTTACTGCATCTCACATACTTATCTTTTTGCTCAATTTCGATCATGCAACCGTTTTAAATGTATAGAACGTCGTTCATTTCATCTGCATTTGTAACAATAAAATCTTTTAAATAACTTCATCAATTAACCGGGGGTCCGGTGCAAAAGAAAAAGAAGATCAAAATCTGGACATGAAATCATTTTTTACAATTATGTGGTCAATCATCAAACAATCTTTCTCTGATTTTATCGATAACAGAGTGCTGAAACTGAGTGCGGCTCTTGCTTTTTATACCATCTTTTCTTTGCCGGCCATGCTCATCATTATTATTTCGGTGAGCGATATTTTTTATGGCAGAGAAGCTATTGAAGGAACGTTATATAATCAGATATCAGGTTTTGTAGGAAAAGAAGCAGCCGTTCAGATACAGGAAACCATTCGTAATGCAGCTTTATCGCATGACAGCAAGTTTGCAACAATGGTTGGCTTCGTTACTTTATTGGTTGGTGCCACAAGTGTATTCAGTGAAATTCAGGATTCCATCAATCTAATATGGAAATTAAAAGCAAAACCATTTAAAGGCAAAGGCATTTTACGATGGTTCGTAAACCGATTACTTTCTTTTTCCCTGGTGGTTGGTCTTGGGTTTATTTTATTGGTATCGCTGGTCATTAATGGATTGATGGATTTGCTGCTTGACAGATTAACTGTCTTGTTTCCTGAACTGACGGTGATCATGATTTATATTTTTAATTTGGTACTTACGTTTGGTATTACATCACTTCTCTTTGGGATGATATTTAAAGTTTTACCCGATGCAAAAATTGAATGGAAACATGTAAGGGCAGGGGCTTTTGCAACCGCTGCGCTTTTTATGGTGGGTAAATTCCTGATTGGATTTTATTTAGGACAGAGTGAACTATCTACAACCTATGGTGCAGCAGGTTCTGCCATTGTTTTATTATTGTGGGTGTATTATTCGGCCATGATCTTATATTTCGGCGCTGTGTTTACACATGTGTTTGCAGCACATACCGGCTCCAGGATCTATCCTAACAAATATGCTGTATGGGTGCAGGAAATTGAAGTAGAATCGGAAAAATCCATTCAGCAACAACCTGAAACCAAAACAGTGATTGAAACACCAGAAAAACCAGTTGTGGGAAAAGAAGATGTATAAAAAAGTTGCTCTTTGCTCAGCATTGCTGCTACATCCCGGTACTGTCATTAAAAGAATATGATTTACATTCAAGCAATTTTAATTAACCAACTCACATGCTGAAAGCGGTTGGCTTTATTGCCGTATTTATTTTTACTGGATTATACTGGAATATACAATTCTATGATACTTCAGGTTCTGAAAACAGTTCACCCCCTTCTTTCATTACAGTTGATACCAACTTCAGCAAGGCCCTGCTGCATTATACCAACTATTGTTCTGGTTGCCATGGGGAGAAAATGGATGCCTTTGTTGACAGAAAGTGGAAACATGGCAAAAGCAGAGAAGATTTGTTCAAAGCCATCAAACATGGGTATAAAGATGAAGGCATGCCATCCTTCGATACTACTTTTACAGATGTGGAAACGTATGAACTGGCAGAATATATTCTTACAGGGATTGAAAACCTGAAAAAGTACAGTTTCGCAAACGAGCTTTTAAAGCAGAACTATTTTCCTTCAAAAGAAATCAATATCAAGCTCGATACAATCGTAAAAGGTATTACTGTTGCATGGGGTATGAGCTTTTTGCCAAATGGTGATCTGTTGTTCACTGAAAAATCGGGCAAATTGTTCAGGGTAAATAAGAATAAGGAAATGCAGGAAATCAGCGGAGTGCCGGAAGTGCTTTATGCGCAACAGGCAGGTTTGATGGATATTGAACTGCACCCAAACTTTGCAGAAAATAATGTGCTCTATCTTTCTTATTCAGCTATTAAAAAAACAAATGATACTGTGTTTTCAACAACCGCCATCATGCGGGCAGTATTGAAAGGAGATGAACTCACACAACAGAAAATTATTTTTGAAGCCTTACCTTATTTAACTTCCAATATTCATTACGGATGCCGGCTTGAGTTTGATCGTAAAGGGTTTCTTTACTTTACAGTTGGCGACAGAAACTTTTATAGAGAGTTCCCGCAAAGTTTGAACAATCCTTTTGGTAAAGTTCATCGTATTAAAGATGATGGAAGCATTCCTGCAGATAATCCTTTTGTAAAAACAAAAGGCGCCATAGCCAGCATTTATACTTATGGCCACCGAAATCCTCAAGGACTTGCCATGCAGCCAAGCACAGGAATTATATGGGAAGATGAACATGGTCCCCGTGGTGGCGATGAAGTGAATATTGTTCAAAAAGGAATGAATTACGGTTGGCCGGTTATATCATATGGTATAGATTATAACGGTGTGCCCATCACCAATAAAACAAAAATGGAAGGGATGTTACAACCAGAAATTTATTGGATTCCTTCTATTGGTCCCGGTGGTATGATTTTCGTAAAAGGGGATCGGTATCCTGCATGGAAAGGAGATCTGATGGCCACTTCCATGCGTTTTGGTTATCTCAATCGCTGCATCATCAGAGGCAGCAAGATCGTTGGCCAGGAGATGCTGATAAAGAATATGGGAAGAATGAGGGATGTACAACAATCACCCGACGGCTATCTTTATATATCAGTTGAAAAGGGGTATATTTTCAGGTTGGTACCAGTGAAATAAGATCTTATTGCTTTCAAAATCTCCTGCATCATTGGTTTTTTTAATAAAGGCCAACCGCTTATGTAGAAAACTATTTCAACACAGAGTTGTTGTATCATAGTCCCTTATCTTTATTTTTCATGGGTACAGGTACTCCATTTATTTCATCACTAAACGAACTGATAAGATATGAGGTATATCCTTGTTGTTTGCATGTTGTTTATTTCTATTGCTGTCTTTTCTCAGCAGGCTACTGTAAAAGGTAACTACGCACTGGCAGCCCGTTTCTCACCGGATAAGATTTCAAAGATGCTTTTCAGCACCTCTGTTGATCCGCACTGGCTAAAACTCAGCGACCGGTTCTGGTATGTATATGAAACCAGGGAAGGAAAGTCATGGTATATCGTTGATGCAGCAAAAGGCAACAAACAAAAATTATTTGACCAGGCAAAACTTGCTGCAGAAATTACAAGAATCGTAAAAGATCCTTTTGATGCACAGCATTTGCCAATTGAACGATTGAAGTTTGTAAAAAATGAGAACAGTATTCGTTTCGAAATAAAAAGTACACAGGACGAAGAGAAGAAGGATACGGCCAGCAAAAAAGATTCCATCCAAAGAAGAACTTCAGGACAACAAGAAGTGAAAAAAGAAAAGAAGATTTTCTTTTTTGAATACAACCTGATAACGGGCGTATTAACAGAGTTAAAAGATTTTGAAAAATCAAAAGAACGTGCAACATGGGCTTCTTTTTCACCTGATCAAAAGGTGATCATCTTTTCAAAAAAACATAATCTTTACTGGATGGATAGCGCCAATTACCGTAAGGCGCAAGTCAAAGAAGAAGACAGCACTATTGTTGAACATCAGTTAACAACAGATGGAGTTGAAAATTACAGTTACGGTGCTGGTGCCAATGAAAATAATGTAGATAAAGAAAAGAACAGGAATAAACGTAAGCCTGCTTTTGTTAATTGGTCGCCCGATGGAAAGCACTTTGTTATTTCCCGTACCGATAATAGAAAAGTGAAAGACCTGTGGGTCATCAATAATATTGCAGAACCACGCCCAACATTGGAAACATACAAGTACCAGATGCCGGGCGAAAAGGAATCAGCAATAAGAGAATTGTATGTGTTCAATTTTGAAAACAAAACAAGGAAACAAATCAGGCTTACAGGTTTTAAGGACCAGGAAGTGGGTACATGGACAGCACCGCCATTACAAAAGCAACGGGATGATGAGAACCGTGCTTCCATCTGGCAGGGAACCAATGATAAATTTTATATCAATCGTACAAGCCGTGACCTGAAGCGAATAGATATTGCTGTGGTTGATATTGCCGGCGACACCGCTATTGCGTTGATTGAAGAAAGAATGAATACGTATGTTGAAACCCGTCGTTTAGGATTGATCAATAACGGAAAAGAGTTGATCCAATGGAGTGAAAGAGATGGCTGGGCGCACTTTTATTTATATGATGGTAACGGAAAACTTAAAAACCAGATCACCAGCGGCCCTTTCCATTGCGAAGAAATTGAAAGCGTTGATGAAAAGAACCGTGTATTGTATTTCACAGCTAATGGCCGTGAGCCCAATGAAGATCCGTATTACCTGCATTTGTACCGGATTAATTTTGATGGTTCAGGTCTTAAATTATTAACCACTGCTGATTATGATAACAATGCAAGCATGGATGATAACAGCCGCTATTTTGTAAATACTTTTTCACGGGTGAATACAATACCTGTATCTGTGTTGCAGGATAACAACGGTAAAACAATTATGCAGTTGGAGAAAACTGATATGAGCGGATTGTTTGAAGCAGGCTATAAATTTCCTGCTCCCTTTAAAGTAAAAGCTGCCGATGGTATTACTGATCTCTATGGTGTGATGTATAAACCATTTGATTTTGATAGTACCAGGAAATACCCCATCATTGAATATGTATATCCAGGCCCGCAAACAGAAGCCGTAAACAAAGCATTCGGACGTGGCATGGACCGTATTGATCGTTTGGCGCAGTTGGGTTTTGTTGTCATTACAGTTGGTAACAGGGGAGGGCATCCTTCACGCAGCAAGTGGTATCACAATTATGGTTATAACAATCTTCGTGATTATGGGCTAGCTGATAAAAAAACAGCGATTGAGCAACTCAGTTATCGTTACAAATATATTGATGCAGATAAGGTGGGTATTCATGGTCATAGCGGTGGTGGATTTATGAGTACAGCAGCCATGCTGGTGTATCCCGATTTTTTCAAAGTAGCTGTAAGCAGTGCAGGAAATCATGAGAACAATATTTATAATCGTTGGTGGAGCGAAAAACATCATGGTGTAAAAGAACAGGTAAGTGATAAGGGAGATACCAGTTTTGTTTATTCCATTGAGCGCAATCCTGAGCTGGCCAAAAACCTGAAAGGCCGCTTGATGCTGAGCCATGGCGATATTGATAACAATGTGCATCCTGCTAATACACTTCGTATGGCGAACGCTTTGATCAAAGCCAATAAACGTTTTGAGCTGGTAGTATTACCGGGTCAGCGGCATGGTTTTGGCACCATGACAGAATATTTTTTCTGGAAGATGTGTGATTATTTTTGTCGTTACCTGTTAGGTGATAATGATCAGCCTGTTGATATAATGGAGATGAACCGTGAAATAGAAATGGGCGGAGCAAAAAATTAAAAGCAGTTATAATAAAATTTTAAAATCGGTCAAACATTTGCTGGCTGCTTTTTTATATTGCATTTAATGGCGCTGCCGTATCTTACGGCCATACATCAATCAATAACAAATGAAAGCAAAAAGTATTCTTGTTACATTATGCGTCATTATTCTGGGCTCTTGTAATAATAGTTCAGAAAAAACAAGGGAAACGAAGGAAACAGCAACAAAAGCAAACGAGTCGGTTACTTGTTATGAATATGCAAAGGATAGTAATAAAGTAAGATTGAGTATTGTCATTTCAGATAATATAGTAATCGGTGATTTGCTGTTTGAATATTATCAAAAAGATAAAAACAAAGGAACCATTCAGGGCGAAATGAAAGGCGATACATTATTTGCTGATTATCGTTTCATGTCGGAAGGCGTTAATTCTATAAGAGAGGTAGCTTTTCTGAGAAAAGGAAATGTATGGGTTGAAGGCTATGGCGATGTAGAAGAACAAAATGGCAAGTTTGTATTTAAAAATAACGCAGCCCTCACATTTAACAACTATATGGTGCTGCATAAAGTTTCCTGTAATTAAAAAATATTCAAACAGTCATTCATGAAAACAAGAATTATTATTGCGAGCCTCAACATTTTATTTTTTTATATGTTGGTTTCGGGATCAGCATTGGCGCAAACCAACAAATCTAAAAGGGAGTTTTATCAGTTAACAATTTATCATTACAAAACTGATACCCAGGAAAAAATATTGGACAACTATCTTCAACAGGCTTTGTTGCCAGCCTTGCATCGATTGAATATCAAAAATGTAGGGGTCTTTAAAGCAATTGCCAATGACACATCTTCTTCAAAAGTTTTATATGTATTTGTTCCTGTAAAATCTTTGGATGTGTTAACAATAATTCCTGCAAAGCTTTCGGTTGACAAGGCGTATCAAACCGCTGGTACTAATTATATCAATGCTATTTATACAGCCCCACCTTATACAAGGATGGAGACGATCTTATTACACGCATTCCACCTGGCTCCTCAAATGAAACTGCCACAGTTAAAGGGAGAAAAGAAGGAACGGGTTTATGAATTACGCAGTTATGAAAGCGCTACAGAAAAAATATATAAAAATAAAGTGCAGATGTTTAATGAAGGAGATGAAATCGGATTGTTTAAAAAACTCAACTTTAATGCAATCTTTTACAGTGAAGTAATGGCAGGCACCAAAATGCCCAACCTTATGTACATGACATCATTTGAAAACATGGCTGACAGGGATGAGCACTGGAAACAGTTTGGGAGTCATCCTGACTGGAAAAAACTCTCTTCTATGCCAGAGTATAAAAATAATGTATCACATATTGATATTATGTTCCTTCGGCCGGCTGACTATTCAGATTTTTAATTGTTGCAAGAACTTAAGTTAACCCCCATAGGGTTTTGTTGTTTCTTTTGGATCAGCATCAGCCGTCTTTTTTTCTGTTTCTGTTTGCGGTTGAATACTTTTTTTATCGGCAGGAGGATGAGGAAAGCCCGGAAAATCCTGGTCAATATGTTCATCGGGGTTTTGCTGCACCTCTTCTTCTTTTTTCAGGGGTTTGTTTGTAGGTTCCATTTATTTTTTATGAATCGTAATTTTAAATCTTACACAGCCGTTGTTGCTGTTAAGGGTGATTGTTCTGGTAAACTATTTTTGGCAGGATGTATAAAATCAATCAGATCCCGGTTTAATTTTTCTTTATGTGTAAACCATAAGCCATGCGGAGCACCTTTGTAAACTTTATAAATAGAACCACTGATCATTTTTGCTGTTTGTTCACTGGTTGGTTTGATGGGAACTGTTTTATCGTCATCGCCATGTATAATAAGCGTCGGTACATTGATCTTTATTACATCCTTCCTGAAGTCAGTTGATGAAAATGCTTTGGCGCAAGCAAGCGTTGCAATAGGCGAGGATGTCATTGCTTTGTTCAAGCTGTTGTTCAAATAACCGTCAGTAACCGTATGGTCAGTTGAACCAACTGAATAAAAATCTTTGTTGAAGCCTTCTAAAAATGTTGGTCTGTCAGCAATGATTGCTTTTGTCATCTCATCAAATACTTCCTGTGGCACTCCGTTTGGATTATCAGCTGTATGAAGCATATAAGGAACCACTGCACTGATCAATACTACTTTCGAAACCCTTGCTCCACCAAACAAAGAAAAATACTTTGCAATTTCTCCGCCGCCCATTGAAAAACCAACAAGAGTTACATCCTCCAGATTTAATGCATTTAATAAAGCTTTCAGGTCTCCTGCAAGTGTATTATAGTTATACCCGTTCAATGGATAATCCGACTTTCCAAAGCCCCTCCTGTCATAAGTGATGCACCTTATTCCCTGTTGTGGCAGTTGGGTTAGCTGGTACTCCCACATACTGCCGCTTAATGGCCATCCATGAATAAATACAACAGGCTTTCCCTTGCCAAGATCTTCATAGTAAATTTGTACGGGCTCGCTATCGCTTTGTGTTGATTGTATAAATGGCATTATTTAAGAATTAATTTAAATGAAACTTTCCTTCTATAAAGTTCAGCCAATAAGGTTTTATAAATCTTACATTACTGTAAAAAGAAATTGCAGTATTCACACATTTAAAAACGATCGCTTTTATTGTTTCAAACTCTTTGACGGACGATAATCTGTAATTTAGATAGTAAAAAGGGATATCAGCAAAATATGAAAGCAGCAACTATCAATGAATTAAAACAGGAGCTAAGTAATAATTCAGCTTCAAAGTTAATGGAGCTCTGCCTGCGGCTTGCCCGGTTCAAAAAAGAGAATAAAGAATTGTTAACCTATTTGCTTTTTGAAGCGCATGATACAACTGCTTATATTGAAAGCGTAAAACAGGAAATGGATTTGCAATTTGGGGCGATGAATAAAACCAATGTATATTTTGTGAAAAAGACTTTACGAAAAATACTTCGTACTGCGAATAAATACACCCGTTACAGCGGCTTGCCTGTTGTTGAAATTGAATTGCTCATTTATTTTTGTTCCACAATGAAAGGATTGGATATTTCTATTCATAAAAATCCCGTACTAACTAATATTTACCAATTTCAATTAAAAAAGATTAATAAAGCAGTGGCAACTTTACACGAAGACTTACAGTATGATTATGTGAGAGAAATAAAGAAGCTATAAAAACAGGGCAATATAGTTGCCTTCACTGTAAGCACATAAAAAACCACTCCGTTCCGAATGGTTCTTATGTGGGTTTCGTTGAGTAATGCTGACTGCTCATGCGGGACTTAGAAATCTGAACTCTAAAATTATTTGGTCAAACTGCTGATATACCTTGATTTTATTTCTTCGCCTCCGTATAACACAAGCTCGGCATCACCTAGTACAAGAATTGTCCCCATATTATAATTAACTACTTCCCTAATTCCTTCTGTCATCTCCATTATTTGAGTGTCAATGTTCGGGTCATAACTGATTATATAGCAGGACTTGTCATTCAGCTTGTATTTTTTAAGCATCATTAAAATGATTTGCTCTACATTTTTATCAAGAAGTTCAAACAAACTCCAATTAAAGTCGTGGAAATGGGGTAGTTCATTTATAAATTTTTGTCTGTTCTTTTGTGTTAAGATAAATTGCAAATATCTGTCTTGCTTCTTTTTATTTACAAACCTTTTAATAACCTTGCTTTCTAAGTCGATGTTTTGTCCCATAAAATTTATTGCAATTACTTACTTTGATTATGTCACAAGTCCTTATCGATTTTAGTGTGATCGCTTAACATGGCAGGCAACATTTTCACTTATCCTGTTCCTCAAAAACACGGGTATTTAAATGTTCGGTGATTTGTAAATGATCAACGCCATTCTTTAACCAATCAGGCATGGCGGCACCTTTTAAATGGTAATCAAAAAATTCCATCATTCGCACACTGTAATCTTTCCTGTTTTCAATTTTTGCCAAACCATGGTTCTCGCCTTTGTATTGCATCAGTACTACCGGTTTTTTCAAACGGCGTAAAGCGTTATAATATTCAATGCCTTGTGTAAAATCAACTGCACCATCTTTATCATTATGCAACATCAATAAAGGAGTGGTTACTTTTTTAACATGATAAACAGGGGAGTTGCGTAAATACGATTCCCAGTTTTCCCATGGTGCACCTTTGAAACGTCCTTGCGATGCTTCAAAGATCTGCATGTTGCCGATACCTGCATTCCAGTATATAAGATCGTACATACTCACCATATTAGTAAGCGGTGCTCCTGCAGCCGCAGCTTTAAACATATTGGTTTGTGTAATAAGGAAAGCGGTTTGATAGCCACCCCATGAATGACCGTGTATACCCATTTTTGTTTCATCAATTACACCTGTTGCAATAGCTGCTTTTACGCCGGGTAATACACACCATACTGCACTCATACCGGGGTCATCCATTTTATAAACAATATCCGGAATAAACACTGCATAACCATTGCTGCTGTACATGGTAGGATTCCAACCTGTGCCACTGAAACCCGGGTTGTTCCAGTTGTGTAAAGTCTGCGATAGTTTTTCATAATAATAAATGATTGTTGGATACTTCTTTCCCTTTTCATAACCTGCAGGTAAAAATAAAGCACCTTGTAATTGATCGCCTTTGTCACTCACATAATTGACCAACTGTACACCACTGCTCCATGTATATTTTCCAGCATCGGGTGCGTTTTTGGTTACCTGTGTTTCATTGGCTAACCCTGCATCAGCAACAAAAAATTCTGTAGGCTGATTAAATTTCTCACGGCTGAACTGAAATACATCAGCTTTTTTTGATTTTGCAAATCCGCTTAATGCAGCATCTTCCCATTTTAATACCTGCACTCCCGGTACGAATCCTTTTTTATCGGTATTGATTTTTCCAAAACCACTTTTCTTGGTTGATTCTCCATACATCCGCACATACATTGGTTTCTTTACATCAAAGCCTTTTTCTTCTTCATCAAGAATATATCTTGTTTGATAACGTGTACTACTACTCTTGCCGTTTTGGGTAAGGTTCACTGCTGGTTCTTTTCCATTAGCTGATACCAGCCATAGATCCCACAAATCACGAATCAATAAATATTTACTGTCGTTGCTCCAACCCAACACTGGTGTTAACGGACGGTCTGTATTATGATCATCGTCAGTATTAATAAATGAAGTGCCAACTTTCTCTGTGATGTTGATGGTTGATTTTGTATTAATGTCATACACATAGTAATGACCTTCTTTGCCAAAAACAAATTTGGTTCCATCCCATGATCCTCTTGGGTTGGAACTGAAATTAGTAGCATAAAATTTTTCAAACAGTTTTGTTCTCTCCCCGGTAATCATATGCACGAGATAAACGTCTTCATATGTTTGGCCATCTAAATTCTCATCTAATTCATAAGCTGCATTATCAAATCCAATTGCATACATCTGTTTAGGAAGAACCATGATATTCTTCATTGTACTATCATTCAAACGAACAAACTTTTTTGAGTTTACATCAAAACCAGATAAGTAATTAAAATTTTTATCTGTTGTAACTACAACCTGTTGCCGGCTTTGCAAACGTTTATCCTGCCAATGCCAGATGGTCATATCCGGACGAACCGTATCAATAGCCGCTGCCACTGGAGGTTTCCCTTCAGCATTTATTTTGGCAATTGCTTTTTGCAGGTCTTCTATTGTTTTAATGGAGGTGTCGGCTTTGATCCTTGCCAGTTTCACCACATTCATTGAATCAGTTGATGCAGCCGATACCATTGGCTTTGGTTCTTCTTTCTTAACAAGCTCCAGGGCATGAATTCCAAATAAAACTCTTATTAAATCATCTGTCCAAATAGGCCTGCGGTTGGGGCTGATAGTCATGTCTTTTGGAAAATTGATAGAATCTTTTGCAGCATCATAAATAAATACATCAGGATTGACCGACATATTTTTTACTCCCATCGCTACACCTTTCTCCACTTTATACTTTTCATCTTTAAACATTTTTAATAAAGCAAACGCAGTACCAGCTTCGTTCCAACCAAGACTGCGGTAAGTTGCTTTATCATTATCCAGAATGGAAACACTACTATTGGCTATATTCAATAAACTCAAACCATTTCCACTCAAACCATTTGCATCAGTTGTTAATGCCATCCAGTTTCCTTCTTTGTTAAATGCAAACTCCGATACATTACCCAACAACATACTTTTTTGATTGGATAGATTCACCAGCATTAAATCGGTTCCTTTTCCGTCATCTGGTTTAGCAGAAGGATTTCGTTCTTTTAAAAGCTGTATGGCAAGATGGGAGGCCGTTTTTCCATTAAATAAATATTGTCCTGCTTTTTCGTATTCTGTTTTTTTCCAGTCGTTCAGATTTACGAGATGTAGTTTATCAAACAACATACGGCCCGGAGTTTTTGCTGCCGCTTTGCGATCTTTATCTTTTGGAAATTCTTTGAAAGCAATCCATTTACTATCATCCGAAAATTCAAAACTGAAAGAGGGTGATCCTCCAATTGGAAATGATTTCTTTACAGTATCTCTTACTTTTTGAATAATCAATTCACCATCTCCTTCAACTGTAAGCAGGGCATAGGCCATCCATTTTCCATCGGGCGACAGTTCTACACTAAAAGGTTGAATGGATTTCCAGGAACCAACCTGTTTCCATTGGATAGGTTTGGCCATTGCTTTCTTATCCTGAGCTTGCATTGTTAGGAATGAAGTGCTTATTAAAAGGAAGCAGAAAATTTTATTCAGAAATTGAACACACATAAAATCAATTTTGGTTTGATGTAATGAAAGAGCGTATAAATATAAAAGCAAAACCTGCAAAACGAATAATAATTTCAACTTATTTACGAATTTCATGCTCATCTGTCCCAGGGCAACATTCACTAAAATCCTGAGCAGGTATCTTGTTCTACGTTCAATTGTATGATACCCCGTTTTTCTTAATAAGCAACATTTAAGTGTAACTTAATTTAACAGAGGCATTTGCATTTTGTCGTAATCAATCCCTGAGATTGTCGCTTTTTCACCTTTTAATAATGGAATATCAGAAGTAAGTTTGTTTTACAATTTAATTGATCACAACAAAACATTTCTACATGCAAAGAATCACTCCGTTTTTATGGTTTGATGGTAAAGCAGAAGAGGCGATTAAACTATATACTTCAATTTTTAAAAACTCCAAGATCATCAATATCAATTATTGGGCAGCAGGCAGTCCTTTTCCCACAGACCAGGTGATGCATGGCAGCTTTGAACTGGATGGAATAAAGTTCTATGCTTTTGATGCCGGAACGATGTTTAAGTTTACGGAGGCCACTTCTTTTTTTGTACAAGCAGATACACAGGAAGAAATTGATCACTACTGGAACGGCCTTACAGCAAGTGGTGGAGCAGAAAGTATGTGCGGATGGCTGAAAGATAAATTTGGTTTGTCGTGGCAAATAGTTCCATCAATTCTGGGAGAACTATTGGGAGATAAGGATGCAGCAAAAGCTGGAAGAGCCATGCAGGCAATGACGCAAATGAAAAAAATAATTATTGCCGATTTACAAAAAGCAGCCGAAGGATAATATGTTAATAACAAGACGACAATAACTAAAACTACTGCTAAAAGCCCACCGCCAAAAAAGAAAAAATCAGTTGCTGTAATAGCAGCAAAGCCTGCATTAACTGCAAAACAATTTGCTCCAACTAAACCTGTTTTAACCAGCCGCTGATACTCATTCTTTGCCTGTTGGCTTTTGTTACTTCATGCTCCATTTCGTCACTTTTAAAGAACACGGCTGTTTGTGCATGGGGCGGAATTTTTTTTGTGCCTTCTTCCTGGTAAACCATTAACTCTCCACCATCTTCCTCCAGCCAATTATCATTTAAATAACTAATGAGTGAATACTTCCGGTTACTATCGTTCTTAAACTGATCCTTATGCCGTTTATAAAAACTGCCTTCTTCATAAACCGCATAATGAAATTCATAGGCATTGATGCCGGTATAACAGGTGCTGTTAAGGCGTGCAATAAAATCTTCAGCCAGTTGCAAAAACTCCAGCTCAAAATGATTGTGATGCTTTTTATCGAGCCAGTAAATTTTATCGCCTCTTACTTTTTGTTGTGCATCTTTTACTTCATTATTTCCAATGCCGGCAGAAATCATTTCACCATCTTTCTGTAATTGCTGTATATGTTGTTGTAAACCCTGTGATAAACGTTCATTTATAAATGCGGTATCAATTCCTACTTTATGATCGAGATAGCTATCGATCAGTAAATCAAATGTGTTATTCATTGTTCTAGTTCAAAGGACAAGGTAGTTATTTAACCTCCTCTACCATGTTTAATTGCGGGCTTTCTGAATGAACCATTTTTATTTATTAAATTTCTGCTCATAGTTATATAGTCCTTTGGTAACGATTTATTACAAACCAATATAGATTACCATCAGATAATATATTACTTCTATGCCGGCATTTTATCAACTCACTATACAGGAAGTTCCTGATCAACTCAAAACAACTTCTGCCGGATTAAATAATGAAGCGGTTCCCGCCCTGCAAAAAAGATTTTAGAGCCCATGCTTTACAGGAACAAAAACAAAAAAGTAAATGGGCAATACTGTTTGCACAGTTTACTGATGTAATGATAATTATACTTGTAATTGCTGCGGGCATCTTTTTTTTTGAGGAGAACATACAGATGCTTTTGTGATTCTTGCAATGATTGATTTTTTTTACGCCAATATGGCTAAATAGAGTCATTGAGATGCTTTTCCGGTTTACAGGCACTATAATTGATAGTTACCCATTGCGGCATAGTACTATCCATGTGCTTCCACAAAATGCAGCGTTGTTCATCTTAAATAAGTTTATGAAAAAATACATTGGTTTCTTTTTGTTGTTTGCTTTGGTTACAATTATGTCATGTAACGATAAGCCTGCAGAAGTTAAGAAAGAAGTGATTATTGTTCCTGCTGCACCAGTTGTTGTAAAAGAAGTTCCTGAAAAAACAACTACCATCACAGTTGATAAAAATGGAGTAAAGGTTCAGGCTAAAAAAGTAAATGTAGTTATAAAGAAACAATAAGAGTTGTGTCATAAGCAGTAACAATTAAGCAACTTTTTGCTTTTACATAATTACCTGTGTTAACAGGTTTAAGGGTCAGCAATATGTTGACCTTTTTTTAAATGTACTACTTTATTGCCCTGAAAAATTCAGAATCCACAAAATTCAACTTACCTTGGAATTCACAATTGCCATGCATGAAAAAATATATTATCTCCTCATTTCTTTTGTTCACTGTATTGAACAGTATTGCACAGCAGAGACCCAGGTTGGTTGTTGGGATTGTTGTGGATCAGATGCGTTGGGATTATCTGCAACGCTATTCCGATCGGTATGCTCCTAATGGAGGTTTTAAACGCTTAATGAATAAAGGGTTTAATTGTAATAATACCATGATCCCTTATACCCCAACCTATACCGCCAATGGTCATGCAACTATCTATACAGGATCAGTGCCCTCTATTCATGGCATTACAGGCAATAACTGGTACGATAATAAAAAACAAAATTATGTTTATTGTACCGATGATTCTGCTGCATCAGTTGTTGGAAGCACAAATATGGCTGCAGGAAAAATGAGTCCTGTAAATATGTTTACTACAACGATCTGTGACGAATTAAAGCTGGCCACAAATTTTAAAAGCAAGGTTATTGGTATTGCATTAAAAGATCGTGGAGGGATTTTGCCTGCAGGTCACAGTGCCAATGCCGCTTATTGGTATGATAGCAAATCAGGCGATTGGATTACATCAACCCATTATATGAAAGCATTGCCGGGCTGGGTGAATACGTTCAATCAAAAAAAACTCGTTGATGAATATTACAAGCAGGGCTGGAACACACTTTACCCGATCAACACTTATACCCAAAGCACCCCTGATGAAAATGATTACGAAGTAAAAGTATTGGGGAAGGGATTTCCGTACACTCTTTCCTCCGTAATAGGTAAAAATTACAGCATTGTTTTAAGCACTCATTATGGTAATACACTTACTACACAATTCTCAAAAACAGCCATTGAAAATGAACAGCTGGGATCAGATTCAATTACTGATTTTCTAGCCATCAGTTATTCTTCTCCGGATTATATTGGTCATGCATTTGGTCCAAATTCAATTGAAATTGAGGATACTTATTTAAGATTAGATAAAGAACTTGCTGAATTGCTGGATTATCTTGATTCAAAAGTGGGAAAAGATCAGTACCTGATGTTTTTAACGTCCGATCATGGTGCTGCTCACAATCCAAAATTTATGAAAGACAACAGGATTCCTGCTGGCAATATACTTATTACCAATCTGGTTGATAGTATGAATATATTATTAAAAAAACGATTTGCCGCCGATAACCTCATTATTGATATTATCAATTTCCAGGTAGTATTGAACCTTCCTGCAATAGCAGGTAATCAGAAATTAAAACTCAATGACATTACTGAATGGGTTATTCAATATCTTTTGCAACAGGAAGCAGTATCGCATGTTTTTGCGATGGATCAACTCAGAAACAGTACCCTACACGATACGTTAAGAAACAGGATTGCGAATGGCTATTATCAACAGAGATGCGGGCAAATACAGATTATATTAAAACCTCAATGGCTTGAAGGTTTTGAGAAGGGAGGCACCACACATGGCCTTTGGAACCCTTATGATGCTCATATTCCCTTGATCTGGTATGGCTGGAAGATTCAGCCGGGTTCAATTTACAGGGAAACATATATGACTGATATAACACCTACACTGGCGGCATTATTAAAGATCCAGTCACCCAGTGGTTGTATAGGACAGGTCATCACAGAAATAACCAAATAACTGAACAGGTATATTCAATTGAAATTATTTATATTGTACTTTCCTTTTATCTCTGAATAACCACTTTAACCACCAAAACAAACTGATTTATGAAAAGTAAAAAGTGGATCATTGCCATCGTGTTTTTATTTTTGGTCAAAGTCAATTTTGCCCAGGTAAAACCAATTGATGATAAAGAATTTTTTAAAGATGAACGGATCATCGAAATGAAATTATCTACGGATATTAAAGGTTTATTAGCAGAAAAAAAAGACTTGAATTATGTAAGTGCTGCTGTTTCGTGGAAATTACCTGACGGTAGTGTTGTGGCAGGGCCGGTTAGGATTAAACCACGAGGAAAATTCAGAAAAGAACATTGCAGGCTTGCTTCTTTAATGATCGATTTTAAGCATCAGGCTTCACCGGCATTTTCAAAATTTGGAACTTTGAAATTGGTAGGCGGGTGCGGTTTTACAGCCAGTCATGAACAATATCTGTTGAAGGAATACCTTGTTTATAAGATCTATAATATGTTTACCGATATGAGTTTTAGAGTTCGGTTGCTACATATTAATTATTTCGATACAAAATCTAAAATAAAATCCTATACACAGTATGGTTTTCTGATGGAAGATGTAGATGACCTGGCAAAAAGAACAAAGTGCCAGGAAAAAGAAAATACCAGGTATTCTCCTGTTGGCATGCGTCGTGAAGAAGCCACTTTATTTTATTTATTTGAATATATGATTGGTAACACTGATTTTTCAATCCCCTTTTACCATAACGTTAAATTGCTTGTTGACAAAACGGATACTCTTTCTTCTCCATATCCTATTGCATACGATTTTGATGTTTCAGGTTTAGTGAACCCCCCATATGGCGTACCACCCCCCG
Source organism: Lacibacter sp. (assembly GCA_046593655.1). GTDB lineage: Bacteria > Bacteroidota > Bacteroidia > Chitinophagales > Chitinophagaceae > Lacibacter. The sequence continues at coordinate 31,158 of JBKJNM010000104.1, forward strand.
AACTCGGTTTAGAGTATTTAACCCAGCGGTTATACAGAGGATATGAGCGGTCAATGGATGAAATTGAATTGGCTGTAAAGCCTTTCCTTGAAAAAGAAGAAGCCATTTATGCACTGATCAACAATTTTGATTTATTAAATTCTGGCAGCAAGAAAGAAATGCTTAATTTTTTAAAAGGCTTTTATACAGAAATAAAAAGTAAAAAAGAACTCAAAAAGATCTTCGTTGATAATGCACTGAGAAATTAACACAGGATTATTTAAGAACAACCAAACATGAAACTTACAACTGAACTGCTGCGGGAAACAGCATTGTATATACAGGAATATTACAATACAAATTTTACTGAGCAATATTGTTTTCATCATTATAACCGAACCATGAATATTGTTCGTCATTGTGATGCGCTTGCTACAAGAATGGACTTAGGTAAACAGGACTCCAAACTGGTACATCTTGCAGCATGGTTTCTTGAAGCCGGTTATTGCGTTGATTATAACAATCCCCAGGTAAAATCTGCAGAGCTGGCAACTGAATACTTTAGAAATAAGGGAGTGGAAGACGAAAAAATTGAAACAATCGTAGAATGTATTCTTTCAACAAGAATACCCATGCAGGCTGTTTCTACAGCTTCACAAATTGTTTGCGATGCCAGTATGTATCATTTGGCCGAAAAAGATGCACACCCAATTGCAAATAGCTTAAGAGCGGAGTATGCAGCACTTTCATTAAGAGAATATACGGATGAAGAATGGATCAAGGAAAATATTATTGCCCTTTCAAATCATTTTTATTTTACAGCTTCTGCAAGGGAATTATATCAGAAAAGAAAAAATAAATCGTTGACCGGTTATCAAAAGAACCTTGAACTTTTGCATGACATTTTGCAGGAACCTCACCATCAATCTTTTCATGTACCGGTAAATGAGCATGACAAGATCAATGCTGAAGATGCTGTTAAGCTGGAACGGGGAGTTGAAACTTTTTTCAGGATCACCGAGCGGCGGCATATGGAATTATCCACCAGGGCACATGATAAAGCCAGCCTGCTCATCAGTATCAATGCCATTGTTATTTCCATTGTATTATCAGTTTTAATCACCAAACTGGATGAAAGTAAATATCTTTTGCTTCCAACCTTATTCCTGATAATAACCGCTTCTTTAACAATCATATTCGCCATCATATCCACAAGGCCCAAATTAATAAAAGAAAATGCCAAGCACAACCCGGTCCAGGGTCATGAAATGAATATTTTATTTTTTGGTGATTTCACAAAATTATCATTAGACGAATACAAGAAATCTATGCAAGTAACTTATAAGAACCGGACAACCTTGTACGACAGTTTATCAAAAGATATTTATTACCAGGGAATTATACTTGTATGGAAATACAAGTATATCAATATTGCATACAATATTTTTATGTACGGGTTTATTATAACCATTCTTTCATTTATTGTTTCATATGCACTTCATACTGCTTAGATTTCAATTGTAACTTTAAATAGAAAATAAATGATGAATTTTATTTCACTTTCCCTGCTCTATGCTTTATTGATTTTCAGTTGTAAGGAAAAAGCAAAAAAAGATCCTGATAAAGAAAGTGGTCTACAACTATTTGCTGGCCCGCAGGAGTATAATATCCAGACGCCTGACGCAACCTGGGAACTTCCTTCAGCTTTGAAAGAAATATCTGGAATGAATTTGTTCAATGATTCTTTAATGCTTTGCCAGGAAGATGAAAACGGGAAATTATATTTGTATAATCTTTCATCAAAAGAAATTGAAAAAACAATTCCATTTAGTAACCCGCAGGACTATGAGGATCTTGCCATTGTAGGAGATGATGTTTACCTCGTACAATCAAACGGAAACATTGTGCAGGTAACCAATTATCTGCAGGCACCCGTTTTAAGCAAGTATAAGACGGCACTTAGCCGCAAGAATGATACGGAGGGATTGTGTTACGATCGTATTTCAAATTCATTGCTCATTGCCTGCAAAGAGGATCAATCCATTTCCGAATCATCCAAACAGCCAAAAGCGATCTATACATTTAAAATGGGGGAGAAAGAATTGTTAGAGAAGCCCTTACTTGTGTTTGAAGAAAAGGACTTAAAACCCACATCTCTTGCAGTGCACCCGCTAACCGGGAATATATTTGTATTGTCGGCCTCCAAAAAAAAGTTGGTTGAAGTAGACAGGCAGGGCATTGTGCTGCAACGGTATGAACTGAAAGGCGACTTGTTTAAACAACCTGAAGGATTAACCTTTTCAGCAAATGCTGATCT
>JBKJNM010000018.1:0-14014 GCA_046593655.1 Lacibacter sp.
CATCATTGGTACAAGAAGCAATACCGACTACGGAAAAATGATCGCAGAAAAAATTCTGGATGAACTTGCAATCCATCAACCATTAGTTGTAAGTGGATTGGCTTATGGTGTTGATGCCATTGCTCATAAATATGCAATTAAGCAGAACCTGTCAACGGTTGCAGTACTTGCACATGGGTTAGATAAAATCTATCCGTCGCAAAATACTGCATTGGCTAAAGAAATGATTGCTGCAAACGGTGGCCTGTTAACAGAATTCAGAAAAGAAACCAAACCGGATAAACATAACTTTCCCACCCGTAACAGAATTGTTGCAGGTATGTGCGATGCAACCATTGTTATTGAAACAGGAGTAAAAGGTGGCAGCATGATCACTGCCAATCTTGCCAATAATTATAACCGTGATGTATTTGCAGTACCCGGCAAAACAACCGATACAAAAAGTGAAGGCTGTAATTATTTAATACAAAGCAATAAAGCAGTATTGATAAGAAACGGCGAAGATATTATTGAACAGATGGGCTGGCAACCTAAAGAAAAAGCAACAAAGACAAAACAAAAACAATTATTTATTCAATTAAATGAAGAAGAGAAAATAATTGTTGAACTGCTTCAACAAAAAGAAGCGGTTCATATAGATGAACTTAACCTTGGTTGCAACCTGAACAGCAGTATTATTGCATCTGTCTTATTAACACTCGAATTACAAAATGTAGTAAAGAGTTTACCCGGAAAAATGTACGCTCTCGCATAAAAAGAAACGCTCCTTACAAAGAGCGTTTCCGTTAAAAAAGATAAGTCAACAATTATCTTAGGTTTGTTCCGTTTGAAGGAATATTAAACAACGCTCTAACCTGATCATAACTCATTGACCTAACCTGTTGTACTGTATATCCTGCTGCAGGGCCACTGGTAAATCTGCTTCCGGAAACACCACCAGGAATCAATATATATCTGTATGAACTTCCTGAACCACCAAAAGTTCCGGGGTCGGTATTAGCATCATTAAAAAAGCGGAACCGAAGAACACTTAACAATGGCAAGGCCTCCAGATTTGATCTTGTTCCAGCTATATTTTCGCTGGTGGGTAAGGGCCATATCTGATTGGTACAACAAGAAAAACGTACATACGTTAGAACAACACCCTGATTTAATATGGTAGTTGTAATACCAGGAGCTGCCGCATTATAAAGCCTTGTTTGAATACCAAATATTGCACCCAAAGCACCCCAATTTGCAATGACAAAATCTGTCCACGCAGAATAAGTAACATTAGCAGTACCGGTAGGACCAGCGGGACCGGCAGGACCAGCAGGACCGATTGCACCAGCAGGACCGATTGCACCGGCAGGACCAGTTGCACCAACGGGACCGGCAGGACCGGTTGCACCAGCAGGACCGGTTGCACCAGCAGGACCAGTTGCACCGGCAGGACCGGTTGCACCAGTAAGACCAGCAACACCTGTAGGACCAGTAGAACCAGCAGGACCCGCAGGACCAGTATCGCCTTTATCGCCTTTGCAGGCAGTTATAATTAGAGATGTAACGAATACCAAAACAATTGAGAAAATCAGCTTTTTCATGTGCATGTTTGTTTTGAGGTTAATGAAAAATGATAAAAAATATTAGCGGTTCAGGGCAAACATGGTAATTCTGCAGAAAAATGGATGAAGTCTTATACAAAGTAGAAACTGTTTTTTCTATTTGCAAGAAAGATCAAAAAAAAGAATGAAGAATAACCTGAAAGTGGTACAAAGCAATTTCTATTTTACCGATTTGGAAGCAAAGCAGTCCTTCCCTTACCTTTGCACATGGCATCAAGAAATAACTCCACTTTCAGCAAAGCTGTTCTCAATAAATTTTTTGGCGAAGGTTTTACGTTTGACGATGTTCTTTTGATGCCGGCCTACAGCGAGATACTACCAAGAGAAACAAGCATCGCTACCCAACTTACTAAATCCATTCAATTAAACATCCCCATGCTCTCTGCAGCAATGGATACCGTTACAGAAGCAGGTCTGGCAATTGCATTGGCAAGAGAAGGCGGTATCGGTATTCTGCATAAAAATATGAGCATTGAAGACCAGGCTGCGCAGGTAAGAAAAGTAAAACGTAGTGAAAGCGGGTTGATCATTGATCCAATAACATTACATGTAGATGCAACAATTACGGATGCATTAAAATTGATGAAAGAAAATAAAATTGGCGGCATCCCTATTGTTGATATGAAAAACAAACTGGTAGGTATCCTTACCAACCGTGACCTACGTTTTGAAACCAATTATAAAAAGAAGGTGAGCGAAGTGATGACCTCAACCAATCTTATTACTGCCCCGGAAGGAACCGATCTCAAAAAAGCACAGAATATTCTCAGTCATCATAAAATTGAAAAACTGCCGGTAGTAAAAAAAGACGGAACACTTGCCGGCTTGATTACTTACCGTGATATGTTGCAGGTACAAAGTCACCCCTTTGCAGTAAAAGATTCTTTTGGTCGTTTATTGGTTGGCGCAGCATTAGGAATTACTTCCGACATGCTGGACCGGGCAGCAGCTTTACAACATGTAGGCGTAGATGTAGTTTCACTCGATAGCGCACATGGCCACAGCAAAGGAGTAATCGATTCATTGAAACTGTTGAAAAAGAATTTCAAAAAACTACAGGTAATTGCAGGTAATGCAGGAACAGGTGCGGGAGCAAAAGCTTTGGCCGATGCTGGTGCTGATGCTGTGAAGATTGGTATTGGGCCCGGCTCTATTTGTACTACAAGAATTGTTGCAGGAACCGGTGTTCCGCAACTCACCGCCATAATGGAAGCAGCCCATGCAGTAAAAACAAAAGGCATTCCGGTTATTGCAGATGGCGGCATTCGTTATACAGGCGACCTGGTAAAAGCATTGGCAGCAGGTGCTTCAACCGTTATGATGGGAAGTGTATTTGCAGGTACAGAAGAAAGTCCCGGCGAAACAATTATTTATGAAGGAAGAAAATTTAAACAATACCGGGGCATGGGATCCATTGGCGCCATGCAACAAGGTAGTGGTGACCGTTATTTTCAGGATATGGAAGATGGAATCAAAAAATTAGTACCAGAAGGAATAGAAGGTCGTGTTCCGTTTAAAGGAAATGTAAATGAAATTGTTCATCAGTTTACCGGCGGTTTGCGTGCAGGGATGGGTTACTGTGGTGCTAAAACAATCAAGGAATTACAAGGGGCACAGTTTATTAAGATCAGCAATGCAGGTATGAAAGAAAGCCATGCACATGATGTAATCATTACCAAAGAAAGCCCTAATTATTCTCGTTAAGCAACGGTAAAAGATCCTGAGCGTAGTCGAAGCATCGTGTTAAAAGATTGAGCGAAGTCGAAATCTATCAATTGAATGCCTGTTAAGATCAACAGGCATTCTTATTTTTACAAAAATCATCCGATTGAAAAAATATCAACCGCTTTTACTTTCCCTGTTCTCCGGTCTTTTATTATTTCTTGCATGGCCCATGACAGGCATAACTGTCGCCATCTTTATTGCATTCATTCCATTATTCATCATGGAGCAATACAATTTAGCCAGACTGAAATATTTTGGTCTTATTTACCTGGCATTATTTATATGGAATATAACCACCACCTGGTGGATCTGGAATGCATCCATGGTTGGTGCATGGCTTGCCATCTTTGTAAACAGTTTACTCATGTGCATTCCATGGATGGGATTTCGTTTCATGAAGAATCGTTTTGGTGCTCTCATTGGTTATTCATCCTTTATTGTTTTCTGGCTGGCATTTGAATATTTGCATTTGCAGGATTGGGGACTTAGCTGGCCCTGGCTCACATTGGGAAATGTATTTGCATCAAAAACTGAGTGGATACAATGGTATGAATATACTGGAACAAGCGGTGGAAGTTTGTGGATCCTGTTAACGAATGTATTATTATTCAGATTCTTTTTTAATGTACGAAGTACGATGTACGATGTACCAAACTGGAAAGCGGTAATAGTGGTGGCTATATTAGTTTTACCACTCGGCATTTCATTACTCATCAATAAAAACAGGAGTACCGAACATCGCACATCTAACATCGTACATCCAACATCGAACATCGTCATCATTCAACCCAATATTGATCCTTATGATAAACTATCAACCGGAACATTCGATGCTCAACTGCAGAAATTAATCCGGCTCAGTGAATCAAAAGTGGACAGTAACACAACTTTACTAGTATGGCCCGAAACAGCTTTATATGCTCCCAATGGTTTTGATGAAACAACACTCAAACTGAATTTTTTTCTGAATCCTTTGTTTGATTTTTTACGCAGGCATCCCCAACTGAATTTATTTACAGGCATCGAAAGCTATCGTCTCTTCAATGAAAAAATTTCAAATGTTGCAAGACCCATTAATGGAACAACAAATTTTTATGAAGTGTATAATGGAAGTGTACTGCTCGATAGCAACGGAGCAAGAAACTTCTATCACAAATCAATGTTAGTGCCGGGAGTGGAAACGCTGCCACGTTTTTTATTATTCCTTGGTCCTGTTTTTGAAAAATTGGGTGGCACTACTGGTGGCTATGCAAGACAAACAGATAGAACTCCGGTTGCAACAACAAACGGATATATAATTGCACCTGCCATTTGTTATGAAAGTATTTATGGTGAATATATGAGCAGGTATATTGCGAATGGCGCCAATATCATTGCCATCATCACCAACGATGGATGGTGGGACAACACACCAGGTCACAAGCATCATTTGCTGTATGCAAAACTCCGTGCTATCGAAACAAGAAAATGGGTTGTAAGAAGTGCAAATACCGGCATCAGTTGTTTTATTGATGCTGCTGGAAATATATTAGAACCACAACCATGGTGGACAGAAGCCGCAATTAAAATGCATGTACCTGTAACCAATAATCAAACATTTTATGTCCGCTTTGGTGATCTCATCAGCAAACTGGCGCTTGTACTTGCAGCACTTTTGATCCTGTATGGAGTTTATTACCGGTTCAGCAATAAAAGATCAACATATCAGAAAAGGGGTGTTGTGCGAAATAAAAATCCGAAAATCATGAAATACATTTGCTTTTACTTTTGCCTTATTTTGTTATTCTTCTCATGCAAGAAAGACGAGCTACCTAAAGAAACTCAGCAGGGACTAAATACATTTGGCTGTTACATTAATGGGACACCTTTTGTTCCTTCTTCTACTTTGGGTGGAAACATAACTCCGGTAAGCGCTTTTTTCGCCAGAGAGACAACACAACTTTATAAGGCAGGCTTTCTTTCAATTGAGGCCCACGACGTAACCTATTCCTCACCCTTTGCAGGCAGTATAGTTATGCAAAAAATAGGGGTCAAAGGCACTGGAGAATACTCTTTAACAAATGTCTTCAATTGTGTTCAACCTTATGATTGTGATGCAGGTGGATATAATAATAGTGCGAGAACTAACACATATTTTATTGAAAGCGGCAATTTGACTATTACTAAGTTAGATACAACGAAAAAGATTATTTCAGGGAGGTTTTTCTTTACAGCAAAAGATAGTTTAAACAATAGAATAGAAGTCACTAAAGGTATTTTTGACATAAGCTATATATACTGAAAAATTGCACAAGATGGTTTTGCGTCATGTGGGCATATGAATATTCTACCAGCATTTAAGCTCTATTAAACAGTATATCTTTAACCAGGCTGACTGTTCGCTATTACCCACACGAACGCAACGCCTTTCACGAAATCTGAAATAAATTGCCTGCTCAGGCTTCCATTTTCCTTATTCGGGAAAAAACAAAATCTTAACCTTCTCAAAACAGATAGCTCCGTCTTATTTTTTGTAACTTCCTGTTATGCAAAAGATCTTAGCTACCCTTAACAGCACCTTATCTTATTCCATACATGGCAAAGGCGAACCAATCCTTCTTCTTCATGGCTTTGCTGAAGACAGCCGCATCTGGGATGAACAAGTCAACTTCTTAAAAAATAAGTATCAATTAATTGTACCCGACCTGAGGGGATCAGGCGCTTCCATTATTGGCAGCAAACCGACTTCCATTGAAGATTTTGCCGACGACATCAAACAAATACTAGATGCAGAAAACATCAGCACCTGCATCATGCTGGGTCATTCAATGGGTGGATATATTACATTGGCTTTCGCAGAAAAATATCCTTCTGCTTTACATGCTTTTGGTTTGATTCACTCATCTGCATATGCTGATAACAATGAGAAAAAAGAAGCAAGACTTAAATCAATCAGTTTTATTGAGGAGCATGACCCCTTTGAGTTTATCAAAACAACCATCCCTAAATTATTTGCAGAAAGTTTTATTAAGCAACAGAAAGAACAAGTAGATGAATTGATTGAGCAGGGCAAACAATTCAGCAAAGAAGCGTTGATTGCTTATTATAAAGCTATGATCAACCGGCCCGACAGAACACAGGTTTTAATAAAAGCAACTGTGCCGGTTTTATTTTTTATTGGTGAAGAAGATAAAGCAGTCAATCCACAAGATGCCATTGAACAAAGTTCATTGCCTGTTGTTTGTAAAGTGAAACTTGTAAAGGGCATTGCTCATATGGGTATGCTGGAAGCCACGGATGAACTGAATGAATGTATCGATGAATTCATAAAAACGGTGCAGCAATTAAAAAAGCATCCGGCTCTTAGTTAAACAACATGAAGAAACTTCTTTTTATTATAGTGATTATTTGTGGAGTGCTGTCCTCAAAAGCCGGTCATATATCCGGTGGTGAGATGTATTACCGATACCTGGGGCCCGGTTCATCGAACGGTTCCAGTTTATTTGAAGTTACCTTGCGTTTATTCAGAGATTGTCATCCTTTACCCAACCCCGGCGGAAGTTTACCACCACCTTTACCAGCTGATGTAATACTCGGTGTTTTCAATAATGTCAGTAACACAACTTATATTGACAGCATTTATGCGCCACGTACTTCTTTCAACAGTATTACTTTGCAAAGTCCATATGTGTGTATTGTAAATGCACCAACGGTATGTTATGAAGTTGCCTTGTACACCACCACCATAGAACTGGCATCCAATGCAAATGGGTATACCATTGCATTTCAAACATGTTGCCGTATTAATGGATTATCCAATATCAACAGTAGCGGAACAGGTGCAACCTATGTAGCCAATATTCCCGGCACCAATACATTAGGTTTAAACAATAAAAACTCAAGCCCTGTTTTTGATTTAAATGATACCGTGCTTGTTTGCCGCAACAAACGTTTTACACTGCCCTTTAGTGCAAAAGATCCAGATGCAGTTGATTCTTTAAGCTATAGTTTATGCGATGCCTTCAGCAGCCCAGGTGTAAACAATGCGAATAACCGAAAACCATTATCACCACCTTATACTCCCCTGAATTATACCAATGGTTTTTCAGGAACTGATCCGTTGGGAATGGATGTAAGCATCAATCCAGTAACAGGTGTTATATCTGGTATTGCTCCAACAGGAACTGTAAACTCAAGTGGTGCTTCATTTTTTGTAGTGAATGTTTGTATTGCAGAATGGCGGCAGGGTGTTCGTATTTCTGAACATCGCAAAGATTTTGTGGTTCGTATTTCTGATTGTGATTTTGCTGATGCTGAACTTCCTGTTGATAACCGCACCTGCGATGGGTTTTCACAAACATTTCAAAACCTCACAGCAAGTAATGAAATCAGGAGCTGGTATTGGGACTTTGGTGTAACAACTGTTTCCAATGATACTTCAGGCGCTCAAACACCCACTTATACTTATGCAGACACAGGCATCTATAATGTAATGCTGATTGTAAACCGGGGTGAAGTATGCACCGATACTTCTTATTCAAAAGTATTTATCTATCCAGGTTTCATCCCAGGCTTTGCTGCATTTGACGGATGTAAGAATGTACCTATTCAGTTCAGGGATACCACCCGTTCTGTTTATGGCACACCTAATTCATGGAATTGGGATTTTGGTAATACCGGCAGCAACAATGATTTTTCTACTCTTCCCAATCCGCAATACAGTTTCCCGATGAATGGAAATTATACCGTTCGATTAGTGGTAGGCAGTACAAAGGGTTGCTTAGACACAGCAACTAGAATTGTAAGCATTACAGATAAACCTCCCATACAAGTCACCAATGATACGTTGATCTGTTCCATTGATACCTTGCAGTTGAATGCATTTGCCCAGGGAACCTTTCAATGGAGCCCGGCTTATAATATCAGCAATACAACTATTGCCAATCCTTTAGTAAGTCCTGATGTTCGAACAAAATATTATGTTACGGTTACATTGGCGCCGGGTTGTTTTAATATTGATTCAATCATCGTTGACGTAAAGAATTTTGTAACTGTTATTCCGCCAAAAGACACAACAATTTGCCGTGGCGATTCTCTGATACTTCGTCCATCGGGTGATGGGTTGTATTATACATGGAGCCCGCCGAATTTATTCACCAACCCGAATATTAAAAACGCAGTGGCTGCACCAACCGCAGCATCAACATTGTTTACCGTTGTTTCAAGTATTGGAAAATGCAATAGCTCCGCAACAGTTACTGTAAAAACCATTCCATATCCTGTTGTAAATGCAGGACCAGATCAAGACATTTGTTTTGCTGATACTGCTCTCTTAACAGCCAATGGTGTTGCAAGCAACTGGTTATGGAGCCCTGCAAGATTTGTAAGTGCTCCAACGGGATCAACAACCTTTGCTTATCCTTTTGGAACAACCAATTTTATATTGCGTGGCACCGATGTATTGGGTTGCCCTAAACCTGTTTTTGATACAGTGCAGGTAAGAGTCATTCCGCCTGTTATTGCATTTGCAGGAAACGATACTGCCGTTGTTGTAAAGCAGCCATTGCAATTAAAAGCAACTGGTGCTTTGTTTTATCAATGGACACCTTCTACTTATTTATCGAATGCTGACATTCCCGACCCTGTTGCTGTGTTTGATAATGCAGTTGAACGCTTCTCTTATATTGTACTGGCTACAACTGCTGAAGGATGTTTTGCTTTTGATACCATCAACATCCGCATTTTTAAAACAACACCGGATATTTTTGTACCCACAGCTTTTACTCCCAATGCCAATAACCTTAATGATCAATTTGTACCTATTGCTGTTGGCATTTCCAAACTCGATTATTTCCGTGTGTTTAACAGATGGGGCACTGAAATTTTTGCTACAACAACTTTGCAAAAAGGATGGAACGGAACCTACAAAGGTATTTTGCAGGAGCCAGGCACTTATGTGTGGATGGTAAGAGGAACAGATTATTTAGGCAAGACGATTATTAAAAAAGGGACGGTGAGCCTCATAAGGTAAACCAGCTTGTATTTTTTTTATTGAAGTTTTTTTGTGTACACATTTTTCTATAGGGTTACTATAACAACTAGCACCTACCCCACATTATAAATTATCTTATTTTAGTTCATTGAAAAATGAACATGGTTTTTAATTTCTTTATCAAACATAAACACAACATTCTCTATGGTGTTTCACTGGCAGCTTTGTTGTTTCTGTTGAAATGGCTGGAGCTCCGGTTTGTGATCTTTGATCATGGGCTTGAAGTATATATAACTGCTATTGCCATTTTATTTACCGTACTCGGCATCTGGCTGGCCATCAAACTCATGAAAACAACGGTCAAAACGGTGGTTTTGGAAAAAGAGATCTACATCAGCAACAGTCCTTTTTTCCTTAACGAAAAAGAACTGATCAAAGTTGGCATCAGTAAACGGGAACTCGATGTATTGCAATTAATGGCCCAAGGGTTGAGCAATGGAGAAATTGCAGCACAGTTATTTGTTTCGCTCAATACCGTGAAAACACATTCCTCCAACCTGTTTCTGAAACTGGATGTAAAACGGAGAACACAGGCCATAGAAAAAGCAAAAAAGCTGGGCATCCTTGCCTGAAATCATTCATTCTTTGGAATGAAAAATTAATACAAGCATTAAATTCACCCGAAAGTATGAACTGCTATTGATGCAGATGGTTGAGTTTTGCTGCATCATCAAATCAACAAACAATGAAAAAAATTGTCATTATCTGCGGACTTATTTCCGGGCTTATTTTAGCTATCGTGATGTTTACTTCCTTCTATTTTTTCGACGATCATTTCAGTTTCGGTATGCTCATTGGATATTCATCCATGCTGCTTTCCTTCTCTCTTATTTTTGTTGCCATAAAAACCTGGCGGGATAAATACAACAACGGGATCATCAGCTTTGGTAAAGCATTTAAGATCGGGTTATTTATTTCATTGATTGCTTCAAGCATGTATGTTCTTGCATGGACCATTGAATATTATTTCTTCATTCCTGATTTTATGGATCAATATGCGGCACATATCATCAATAAAGCAAAAGCGGATGGTGCCACTGCAGAAGAGATATTGAAACAAACAACGGACATGGCGAAGTTTAAGGAAATGTATAAAAAACCCTTGTTTATGGTACTCCTCACCTTTTCAGAAGTTCTGCCCGTTGGATTACTCATTTCATTGATTTGTGCATTTATCTTAAGAAGAAAAACAGGACCTGCAGTGCAAACTGTTTAAGACTGTGATGAAGATTGGGTTAACAAGTTTCAACCCTAACTTTAAATAACAGAAGCACCAGCCCTGATATTGCAAAAATCCTTTCGTTGAAATATACTTTCTCTGTACATTCACAGCATGGGTAAAATAGTTTTTATAACGGGTGCCACCTCTGGTTTTGGGAAAGCTTGTGCTGAGGTATTTGCATCCAACAACTACAGCTTAATTCTTAGTGGAAGAAGAACTGATCGCCTGAAGGAAATGAAACATGAACTGGAAATACGTTTTAAAGTGAATGTACATATCCTTGCTTTTGATGTGCAACAGAAAAAGGCAGTGTTTGATGCCATCCATAAATTGCCGGGTGAATGGCAGGAGATTGATGTACTCATCAACAATGCGGGCCTTGCTTTAGGTCGTGATTATTTTAACGAAGCGGACATGGATGATTGGGATACGATGCTTAATACAAACGTGAAAGGTTTGTTATATGTTAGCCGTGCAGTTTTGCCATTTATGATTCAGCAAAAAAAGGGGCATATAATTAACATAGGCTCCACCGCTGGAAAGGAAGTATATGAAAAAGGAAATGTGTATTGTGCCAGCAAAGCCGCTGTGGACAGCGTTTCCAAAGCCATGCGCATTGATCTGCTGCAACACAATATAAAGGTCACAGTCCTTCATCCCGGTGCTGCTGAAACCGAATTTTCGATGATTCGTTTTAAAGGCGATCAACAAAAGGCTGATGCAGTGTATGACGGATATAAACCACTTACAGCCAAAGATGTAGCGGAGGTAGCTTATTATACAACCACATTGCCGGCACATGTTTGTATAAACGAACTGGTGCTTACCTGCACGGCTCAAGCCAATTCTTTTTATACCTACAAAGGTTAAAGTAAAATGAAGGCATTATTCTTGGTATATTGGGCGGGTAAATACCACATAATCAAACATAAGAGTATCTACGTAGTATTAAAACATTGACTTGAAAAGGCTCAGTTATCATATTATTTGTTTTATCTTGTACTTGAAATCGTACCCAATCCTGCTGCAGCAATGCCGCACGAAAAACCAGATAATCCGTATACACATGAAAACCCTGCTATTCAGCATTGCAGCTATCATTTGCAGCGTCAGCTCAAATGCACAGGAGGTCATCCGACAAAGATCCTGTAACAGCCAGTCTATCTCAGCACAGGTTGACAGTTTAAAGAAAACATTTGAAGCAAGCGGTTTTGTGGTTTTGAAAGAAGCCAGCATGACCATGGAAAGCGCATTTGAAATGCCGGTGATTGTTCCCATGACGCAGGGTGCCTGGTATCATATTGTTTTTATTGGCGATCCCAGCAGCAAACTACATGAAGTAAGGATGTACGATTACGACGAAAAACAAGTGTATTATAAAAAACTATATGGCTATTCCGAAGGAAATATTATCAGCTATGGTTTTATGCCCAAAGTATCGGAATGGCATATGATAAAACCCGTACAGGTAAATAAAGGTAAAAAAGATTGTTGCGGCTATATTATGCTGCTGAAGAAAGTGAAAGGAACTACGGAAGGAATGCCTTCCCGTTAACTCAGTTTTGGTTTTATCAGGTGATATAGAGCCCCGGCGCATTCTTGGCCGGGGATTTTTTATGCCGGGTCAGGCCGCTCAAAGCGGCCAGACTATATTATCTAGCATTTCTCCAACGCCTGTTCAATATCTGCAATGATATCGCTGATATGTTCTAACCCCACAGATATTCTTACCAATCCATCGGTTATACCTACTACTTTCTTTTCATCAACAGATAGTTTTGAATGTGTTGTTGATGCTGGATGTGAAGCAATGCTTCTGCTATCGCCCAGGTTATTGGTCATAGACAACATTTCTAATTCATTTAAAAATTTCCGTCCGCTTTCGATGCCACCTTTTAATTCAAAAGTTATAATACCACCGCCATTACTCATTTGTTTGATAGCAATAGCATGCTGGGGATGTGACGGAAGAAACGGATATTTCACCCAATTGAGTTTTGGATGTGCTTCCAGTTTTTGTGCAAGCTGCAGTGCATTGTCTGCATGTTTGTCCATACGTACAAACAATGTTTCTAAACTCTTGGTCAACACCCATGCATTGAATGGACTTAATGATGGGCCTGTATTACGAACAAATAAATACAATTCATGAATCAACTCTTTATTGCCAACCACTACCCCGCCCAATACTCTTCCTTGTCCGTCAATAAACTTAGTGGCAGAATGTAAAACTAAATCAGCACCGAATTTAATAGGTTGTTGTACTGCTGGTGTGGCAAAACAATTATCTACCACAAACAGAATGTTATGCTTTTTACAGATGGCGGCTACATGCTCCATATCAATGATATCTAAGCCCGGGTTCGAAGGAGTTTCAACATACAACAATTTTGTATTGGGTTTGATCAGGGCTTCAATTGTTTCGGGTTGATTCATATCAAAATAAGAAGCTTCAAATCCCCACTTAGGTAAATATTTAGTGAGGATGGTATGCGTTGAACCAAACACCGCCGATGCTGAAATGATATGATCGCCTTTGCTGAGGAAGGTCATGAAGGTAGCAAACACCGCTGCCATACCGGTACCGGTGGCAATACCTTCTTCAGCTCCTTCCAGTGCAGCAATCTTACTGATAAATTCATCAACAGTTGGGTTTGAAAAACGGGAATAGATATTTACATCGAGGCTATCATCAGCAAAAGCTGCTGCCATATCTTCTGCACTATCGTACACAAAACTGCTGGTTAAAAACAAAGGGGTACTATGTTCTTTTTCGTTGGTACGGTTCATTTGTAACCGAATGGCTTCCGTTTGCGGATGTCTCTTACTCATAACGTTTTACTTATTCTTCAAATTGAGCTGCGAAGTTACGGGGGAAAGCGTTTGCAGGAAAAGGAAAGCAATGGAAACATTCATCCTTAATAAAAGATTATTACCAACAATCAATTTCATTTGTTTTGATTTATCTGCAAAGAGTAAATTCAATATATCGTCAGAATACTTTTACCAATATCCGTAAACTCCAGATTATAACCAGAATACCCAATAAGATGTAGGCCGTTTTCTTTGGCATTTTACCTGCCAGCTTTGCTGCAATTGGTGCAGCAATAAAACCACCAATCATTAATGCTGCAATTATCTGCCAATGGCTTACGCCTAAAAGTGTAAAAAATGTAAATGCACTTGCGAGTGTAACAAAGAACTCCGTTAAACTTACAGAACCAATCACATATTTAGGGCTCCTTCCTTTATTGATAAGTGTAGTAGTTACTAATGGGCCCCAACCTCCTCCACCAAAAGAATCAAGGAAACCACCTGCGCCGGCGAGTGCACTATAATGTTTGAATTTTTTCTGTTGCTGTTGTTCACGAAAGGCATTGATCAAAAATTTTACACCAAGAAACATCGTGTAACAAGCAAGCAATCCTCTTA
>JBKJNM010000149.1:0-15521 GCA_046593655.1 Lacibacter sp.
CCATTGACCATTGACCATTGACCATTGACCATTGACCATTGACCATTGACCATTGACCATTGACCATTGACCATTGACCATTGACCATTGACCACTTGAAATAATACTATGGATTTCTTTACGCATTTTGGCCGTTACCTGTTAATGATTAAAGGCATGTTTTCCAAACCGGAGAATATGCGTTTGTACTGGAAAGAGTTGATGCATCAGTGCAATGAAATCGGTATCCGTTCAGTTGGCATCGTTGTTATTATTTCTGTTTTTCTTGGTGCGGTAACAACCGTTCAAACTGCCTACCAGCTCATCACTCCTTTAATTCCAAAAACAGTTATTGCCGTTATTGTAAGAGATAACATCATCCTTGAACTTGCTCCTACATTGATTTGTGTGGTACTGGCAGGTGTAGTGGGTTCACGTATTGCATCAGAGCTTGGCAATATGCGTATCAGCGAACAGATAGATGCATTAGAAATTATGGGGATCAATACCAAAGCGTACTTAATTATGCCTAAGATTATAGCAGCATTATTGGTTGTTCCCTGTCTTGTTATACTGGCTGCTGTATTAGGTATCTGGGGAGGAAAAGTAGCAGGTGAATTATCAGGCATTCTTCCATCTGAAATTTATAACGATGGGTTGCTTGAAGATTTTATTCCATACAATGTTTTTTTTGCGTTGAGTAAAACCTACACGTATGCATTTATCATTTCAAGTATCCCTGCCTATTATGGTTACCATGTGCAGGGTGGTTCACTGGAAATAGGAAGGGCCGGTACAAAATCAGTTATTGTAAGTTGTATCCTGATTTTATTGGCCGATTATGCACTGGCAGCTTTATTATTATAATTACATGATTGAAATAAAAGACATACACAAGGGGTTTAACGGAAATACAGTCATTGAAGATGTATCTGCTGTTTTTGACACAGGAAAGTGCAACCTCATCATTGGCGCAAGCGGCAGTGGTAAAACTGTATTGATGAAATGCCTGGTAGGTTTATTTGAACCGGATAGCGGCGATGTAATGTATGATGGCGCAAGCTTTACCCAAATGCAGGAAGAGGGCCGCAAAGAATTACGGCAACAGATCGGGATGCTATTTCAGGGTTCTGCTTTATTTGATTCAATGACCGTGCAGCAGAATGTGATGTTTCCGCTGGATATGTTTACCAAATTAAACATCAAACAAAAACTTGAAAAAGTAAACCAGGTGTTGGCCAGAGTCAATCTGGAAGATGCCAATCATAAATTTCCATCAGAGATCAGTGGCGGCATGAAAAAACGGGTAGGTATTGCAAGGGCCATTGTACTGAATCCTAAATTTTTGTTTTGTGATGAGCCCAACTCCGGACTTGATCCAAAAACATCTTTAATAATAGATAAACTCATTAAAGAAATTACCATTGAATTTGGCATGACGACCATTGTGAATACCCATGACATGAACAGTGTAATGGAAATTGGTGATAAAATCATCTTCATGCACCAGGGTAAAAAAGAATGGGAAGGAACCAATAAAGACATCATCTTCAGTAAGAATGAAGAACTCAATAATTTTATTTTTGCATCTAACTTTTTAAAGGATGCAAAAGACATGCGTATGCTCGAAGCAAAAGGAAAGATCAGCGATAACAGGGACATGGATGCAATTATGAAATAGGAAGCCAACCCTGCCTCCCGAGTGGGGGAAGAATAAAAGATACTGTAGAACTGTATTCATTAAACCTAAATTTATGAAGTTCAAATCACTACTCCTCTGCATATGTTCTTTGTTTGTGTTTCCATTACTGGCACATGAATTCTGGCTGGAGCCTCAGCAATATATTTTTTCCCGTGGCGAAGAAGTCAACATCCGTTTAAAAGTTGGCGAAAGTTTTACCGGCGATAACTGGAGTGGCAATCAGCAAAAAGTAAATGAACTGAAACTGCATTATGCTGACATAACAGATGATTTGAAAAATGCACTCACTGATGATGCCGGCGATTCAATTCAGTTCTCATTATTTGAGGAACAAACCGCCATGGTTACTTTCAATAACATCAATTCCTTTATTGAACTGGAAGCTCCCAAGTTTAATGAATACCTGAACGAAGATGGATTAGCTGATGCAATCAATTACAGGAAGGAGCATAATGAAACCGATTCTATGGGCAGGGAATTTTATCAACGTTCTGTAAAAACCATTATACAGGTTGGCGCTAAAAAAACAGATGTTTATAAAAAACAAACATCACTTCCATTAGATATTATTCCACTCTCTCATCCCTATGCACTAAAAAATCAACAAACAATCAAATTAAAAATCCTGTTTAAAGGCGAGCCCTTTTCCAATAAAAAAATCAGGACATGGCATAAGCTACCCGGCATGGTAAAAGATTCTGCTATCATGAGTGATGCCAATGGTGAAATCAGTTTTCCTGTTGAAACAACAGGCGAGTGGATGGTGAGCTGTGTACACATGATCCGCACTAACAATGATCCCAAAGCACAATGGCAAAGCTTTTGGGGAAGTGTAACATGGGGTTATACAGGGAAGAACAGTGCCAGCAACAAAAGCAGATAAAACAGTTGTAAGTTTTAAGTACTCTGTTTTAAGTTGAAGGAAAACAAGTCCCTCACTTATCACTTAAAACCTAAAACTTAAAACGCTATTCCCCTATCTTTGCCCTCCTAACAATGCATTTCTTATGAGTATTCTTGTTAATAAAAATTCCAAAATAATTGTTCAGGGTTTTACCGGAACAGAAGGTACGTTTCATGCTACACAAATGATTGAATATGGTACCAACCTTGTTGGTGGTGTTACGCCCGGTAAAGGTGGCAGTACGCATCTGGATAAACCTGTTTTCAATACCGTTGAAGAAGCAGTACAAAAAGCCGGGGCTAATGTGAGTATCATTTTTGTTCCGCCTGCTTTTGCAGCCGATGCAATTATGGAAGCAGCCAATGCAGGAATTGAATTGGTAATTTGTATTACAGAAGGTATTCCGGTACAGGATATGGTGAAAGCAAAAAATTATTTATCATCAACCAATACCAGACTCATCGGTCCTAACTGTCCCGGTGTAATTACAGCAGGTGAATGTAAAGTAGGCATTATGCCCGGTTTTGTTTTCATACCCGGACGCATTGGTATTGTGTCAAAAAGTGGAACGCTCACTTATGAAGCTGCCGACCAGGTAGCAAAAGCAGGTTTGGGTGTTTCAACAGCAGTTGGTATTGGTGGCGATCCTATTATCGGCACAACTACCAAAGAAGCATTGGAATTATTTATGAATGATGATGAAACAGATGCGGTAGTTATGATTGGTGAAATTGGTGGTGGTATGGAGGCCGAAGCTGCACGTTGGTATAAAGACAATGCGAAGAAACCCGTGGTTGGTTTTATTGCCGGACAAACAGCGCCTCCGGGTCGCCGTATGGGTCATGCAGGTGCTATCATTGGTGGTGCAGAAGATACAGCCGCTGCAAAAATGCAGATCATGACCGAATGTGGTATTCATGTGGTTGATAGCCCGGCAGATATTGGTAAGACCATGGCAGAAGTGATGAAGAAATAAATTTATTTATTGAATTATAGTTTGAACCCTGCATTAAATGCAGGGTTTTCTTTTTTAACGTCATTGCGAGGCACGAAGCAATCTATATTATACCAGCCTCTGTTTTTCATAGCAACGCCTGTTGCTTCGCAATCCGTTCATCGCTTAGTAATTCTGTGCATCAATTGTCTGAACCATGATTTATGGGATTAATAAGATTTACAGAATGAGTAAGATTTTATTCTGATGTTTCTCATTTACTTTCTTGTATAAATTCAGGTAGCTAATCAATCAATCTTTATACAAGAGGTTGTGTATATTTATAAGTTGGTAGCAATTTTTAGACAGACCTCACTAACATCAATACTTTGACAAAACGTATTTTCAGACTTACACTCATTTGCGGTATTGGTTTATTTACACAGACCAATTGCAACATTTTCTCAAAGCCCACACCTTTGTTTAGCGGAATTCCTAAACACGAATTATTTGTAAATAAAAATACAACTTGGGTTAACTTCAACGAGATTGAGGACTATAGAAAAAAGCTTAGCAAAAATGAAAATGACACAATGATCATTTTGACCAGTGACAAAATAATTTTGATAATAGGACAATATGGATGGCTTCCAAATGACACAATCATAATGCCGACATCAGGAGAGTTTGGCATTAATTACGAAGTTTTAGAAAACACAAAATATAAACTTTCGGTTGATACATTAATAAATATTGGACAGCAACAATTTATTAGAAAGACAAATACAGAGTTTCAATGGTGGACAGAAATTATTCCAGCAATCAAGGGATTGGGAAAAGGTTCAGTAATAGTAAGTGGCCCTTGGCTTGAAGAAGTAAAACTGCTACCAACAAAGGTATTGCCCTTGTTGTTGTTCCCGAAAGAAGCACGCCGGGGTTGTGTCTTTTGACCAACCTTATAAAAAGATAGCTACTCACTTTGATAAATAAACTCCCTTGTTGCTGAAAACATAAGCAAAGGCAGCAACATACTAAGTCCGCTTAAAAACAGAATAAAATGAAAAAAATTATACTCTATCTATTGATACTAACTGGTGGCATGTATGGTTGTAGTGATAAATCAACTTCCGGAGAGAAGAAGACTGAACAGTTTGCATATGAGTTGGTTGAAGAATGGCCACAGCTTTCTACAGGATATATTTTAAGCCAGCCGACCGGTATTGGTATTGACAGCAAGGAACACATTTTTGTTTTTCACAGAACTGGCAGGAAATGGACGACTCCTTTTCCTGATTCGCTCATTTCGTCGAATACAATATTGGAGCTTGACAATGAAACCGGTAAAATTTTAAATAGTTGGGGGGCAAACCTGTTTATTATGCCTCATGGTTTAACAGTGGATAAGGAAGATAATATTTGGGTAACAGATGTTGGGTTGCACCAGGTTTTGAAATTTAACCATGCCGGGCAATTGCTTATGAAATTAGGTGTTGCCAAAGTTTCGGGTAATGACTCATTACATTTTTATCTTCCAACTGATGTGGCGGTAGCCAATGACGGCTCCTTTTATGTTAGTGATGGATATGGTAATAGCAGAGTTGTCAAATTTTCGCCTTCAGGAAAATATTTATTTCAATGGGGAACTCATGGAAGTAAAATTGGAGAATTTGACATACCGCATGGTATTACACTAGACAATAAAGGCAATGTGTATGTGGCAGACCGGCAAAATAATCGCATTCAGGTATTTGACAGCACAGGTGTTTTTTTAAAAGAGTTAAAAAATAATGTTTCCGTTGCTCAATTACCATCAGTAACTATTGACAACTCACAAAATTTATTTGCCATTGATTATGATTTTACAGACACTTTAGTAAAGGGTTCTACTATTTTTAAATATAATGATGCAGACAGTATAGAATTTCATTTTGGAGCTACAGGAGAAAAGCAGAGAACAACTTCCTGGTTTCACGACATTTCGGTCGATAAACAAGGCAACATCTTTATAGGTGACATTAGCAGGATGAAAGTTTTAAAATTCAAAGCAAAACCCATTAACAAACGAAAATAATAGAAATAGAAGATGCACGAATGTTACTGAAAGTAAAATCGCTATGCGTAAAAAATGTACACTTCTTGAAATTTATTCCCAAAACTTTTAAACCCTAATTACTATAACTTTATTGCAACTCAAATTCAGCACATGCAAAAGCTTTTTTTCCTTCTTTGTTTTGTTGCACTTCAACTGTATTCGGTAAATGCACAACAAAAGCCAACTGCTTTTTTTGACAGCCTGCTGCAAAAACATGCAGCACAAAATTTCAGCGGCGTATTATTAGTTGCTGAAAATGGAAAACCCATTTATCACAAAGCTGTTGGTTATAGTGAATTTGCCAATCTTAAAATTTTAAAGAAAACGGATATTTTTGAACTGGCTTCTGTTTCCAAACAATTCACCGCCATGATCATCTTGATGCTGAAAGAAAAAGGGAAACTGAATTATGATGACCTGCTCGAAAAATATATTGACATTCCTTATAAAGGCATCAGCATTCGTCATTTACTCACACACACCAGTGGCCTGCCCGATTACCAGGATGTAATGGACAAGTATTGGGACAAAAGTAAAGTAGCCGGCAATGCAGATTGTATTGAGTACTTAAATAAATATGCCCCGCTTAAACGATTTGAACCCGGGGTAAAATTTGATTACAGCAACACCGGCTACCTGATACTGGCAAGTGTTGCAGAAAAAATATCCGGTAAAGATTTTATTGAACTCTGCAATCAATGGATCTTCTCAAAACTGAAAATGAAAAACACCGCCATCAGAACGCTGGCTGAAAAAGCAGCTACCAAAAATTTTGCAATCGGGCATCTGTATATAAAAGAAAGAGACCAACCTGCCTTGCCGGCAGGCAGGTACATCAGGGCCGATTCTTTCCCTTCATCTGATTACACTATTTGGCTGGGCAACCGTAAAGGCCCGGGACGCATCAGTTCCACCACCGCAGATCTGCTGAAATGGGACAGGGCCTTATATACAAACAAACTGGTACAACAATCAACACTCATGGATGCCTTTGCACCCATGAAACTAAATGATGGCAGTTTTTTCTACTATGGTTTTGGATGGAGCATTGACCAGGACCCGGTTATGGGAAGAGTGGTTTCTCATACAGGTGATAATCCGGGTTATAAAACACAGATCATTCGCTATATTGATAAAAATAAAACGATCATACTTTTAAACAACAATGCCCATCCCAATTTTTCGTCAATCATCAGGGAGGTGCAGCATTTATTAAAGCAAACAAATAAAAAATAATGAAAAAACAGTTTCTCCTTTTTGTACTTCTTGCATTTCAGCTTTCTATTGTTGTTGCACAAAAAATTGTTGCTGTTCCCACAGCAGAAGCTGCAGGTTTTTCAACTGAACGGTTAAAACGCATTGAAAGGGAAATGAATGAATGGGTGGAGAAAGGATGGATGAATGGCGGCGTAGCGCTGGTGATACACAATGGAAAGATCGCTTACTACAAAGCTGCGGGCTATAACGATCTTGCTACAAAAACTCCGCTGCAAAAAGATGGCATCTTTCGTATTGCCTCTCAAACAAAAGCCATCACCAGTGTTGCCATTATGATCCTGTTTGAAGAAGGTAAGCTTTTATTAGATGATCCTGTTTCAAAATACATTCCTGCATTCAGGAAACAACAGGTGCTGGAGAAATTCAATGCAACTGATACAACGTACACAACTGTTCCGGCAAAAAAAGAAATTACTATTCGTGAATTATTAACGCATACTTCAGGGCTTGGCTATGCACAAATAGGCAGTCGTGAAGCCAACGCTATTTATGCAAAACATCAACTTACTGCAGGTGTGGGCGTAATGAATGATAAACTATTAGATGCCATGAACCGTCTTGCTAAATTACCATTGATGCATCAGCCAGGTGAAAAATGGACCTATGGTTTAAATACAGACCTGCTTGGTTGTTTGGTTGAAGTAATTTCGGGAATGACATTGGATGATTTTTTTAAGAAACGGATTTTTGAACCATTGGGCATGCAGGATACTTATTTCATGGTTCCCAAAGAGAAAGCTGCAAGACTGGTAAATTTATATCGTGAAGATTCAACCGGCAAACTGTATATATCCACCAGTGATGTACTCAATGGAAAATCAACAACACCTGCGTATGCGTTGCAACCAAGCACTTACTATTCCGGCGGGGCAGGTTTATCATCTACTATTTATGACTATGCAATTTTTCTTCAAATGCTGTTGAATAACGGTATCTACAATGGAAAACGGATTCTAAGCCGCAACTCCGTACGCATGATGACCATGAACCAAATTGGCGATATCATTTATCGTGTTAATAATACATTTGGTTTGGGTTTTGAAGTGATTACTGAAAAGGGAAGCAGTCGAACACCTGCACAGGCAGGCACTTACAGTTGGGGTGGAGCTTTTTCCACTTCTTATTGGGTTGATCCAAAAGAAAAAATAGTGCTGTTGTTTTATCGTCAATTACAAAGCAGCACAAAGGGAGAAGTGGTTGAGAAATTCAGGGCATTAACATATCAGGCGTTAAATGATTAAAATGTCTGAACTATGATTTATGGGATTTATGTGATGTGTATGATTGAATGCAAACATTTGCTGAGAAAAAGAAGCTTTAACTTCATCCTATTATGGTATTAGTATTCCAGATTTTATTTATCCTGTTGCTGATTATTTTAATTGTTCTCATTGCTATAAAAACCCGGAAACCAAAACTGTTTAATCAACTGCCGGAAAATTATCAGGAGTTATTAACGGATTATGTAAAATTTTACCGGCAACTGGATGAAGCTGGAAAAGAAGAGTTTGAAAAAAGAGTGGATCATTTTTTATCTGCTGTTAAAATAACGGGCATCAATGCAGAGGCAGAGGATCTTGACCGGATCTTAATTGCTGCAGGTGCAATCATACCTGTTTATAATATTCACGACTGGCAATATATCAACCTGCATGAGGTGTTATTATATCCCGGCGCATTCAATTCAGAGTTTGATCAGCACGGAGATGATCGGAATATTGCCGGCATGGTTGGTACCGGTGCCTTGCAATATGCAATGGTCCTTACCAAATGGCAATTAAGACAGGGATTTATCAATAACAATGATGCCCGCAATACAGCTATCCATGAGTTTGTACACCTCGTAGATAAAATGGATGGAACAATGGATGGCGTTCCGGAAATTATTTTAGAACGGAAATACAGTAATCAATGGAAGACCCTGATGGAGACAACTATTGCTCAAATGAAAACCTATGGATCGGACATTGACTTGTATGGAGCCACAAATCCTGCAGAGTTTTTTGCTGTTATCTCAGAATATTTTTTCGAGCAGCCCGATCAATTGCAATCCAATCATCCTGATTTATTTAACATGCTTGAACGGATTTATAAAACCGGAAAGCAGGACTGATACAGGAGCTTGTGTATATTTATGAATGAACAGCAATGATGTAAGAACAATTACAGTGAAAATCAAATTTTTTTTGGATATATATTGTAAAAAATAAGTTAAAAAATCGATCATGAAATTCACCATTTTGTTATCAGTATTATTCTTTCTTGCATGTAATGCGAACGAAGAAAGAACAACAATTACAAAGACGGATACGATAGAATCGAATACCACAACACCTGTAGTAATACCAGAAGAAAAACAAAAAGACAGCTTACCTGCGCCTAAAACATATTCTAATAAACGCTTTAAGGATGTAAGCGTGGAAAGAGTTGGCAAAGACTCCTTCTTCATTCGTGGCCAGGGTCAAATCTTTGAAGCAAATTTCAATTGGGTGGTAGAAGACGGGCATGAAGAACTTCAAAAAGGATTTCAAATGACTGATGCCGGAGCTCCGGAGTGGGGAAAATTTGAATTCAGCATTCATGCTCAAAAGAAAAGAGAGAATTCAACATTAACGCTTATTTTATTTGAGAGCAGCGCAAAGGATGGCAGCCGTCAACATGAATTACCCATTGTTCTTTATTGATTCATATTGAAATTGTGAATGGTATTTTTATTCATATAAAGTAATTTAATGGGGCTTACACACCGGTCTGCTCTCTTTATAAAAGAGAAAAGCATTAGCAGATAAAACCGGCACAAGCAATGTACCTGCATGGATAGGCATCATACTGGGCGCACTGTGTTCTTGCATTGGGCAGTTTGTATGCGTTTGTAAACTTTAATACTTCTACTTTTTAATGAAAAAAACCCCGACATTTTATCGTCGGGGCTTTATCATAATCAATAGATGTTCTTGCTTAATCTCTGTAAGTTCTTATATACCTGGTAAGCTCTGTTTTACTGGTTCCAAAACTAAAGACATCATTTACGATGAAATAGTTGCTTCGGTCGGCGGTATAACGGTATGCAAATTTTGCCAGCTCCAGTTTGTTCTGTTCAAAACTGAACAGTTGAGCCAGTTCTCTTACCTGTGAAGCCGACATATAATAATTGGGCAATACAGATTTGAGAATGTCGAGCCTGTTGTCATCAAAACTTTCACGTTGAACGGTTTGCTTTAATTGCTGAAAACGTTCATTGCTCATGGATTGACCCCAAGTTCCTCCATTGTTACCATTATTATTGCGGCTGTCCTGGTTGTTCCAGCCACCGTTCCCGTTGCGGTTATCGGAATTGTTCCATCCACCATTATCATTCCAATCGGTATCATAACGGTTATCAATAGGCTGCTCATCAGTAAACACACGGCCAAAACGGTTAATAATAATATCGGTATGCATTCCATTGCGTACGTTCACTGTACCATTGTAGATCAACTGGCCCTGCTGGTTCTGTTGGTTATTATTTCCGTATTGCCTGCGTTGATTGTTGTTCACCCTGTAGATCTGTACACGGTGATAACCGGGATTGAGATGACTGATGCTGATATTGGCATCATTGTCTTGGTCTTGGATTCTTTGTCCATCAATCATTACTCGTATAGGCATGTTGCTCATGCTGCTGATACTGAGTCTTGCCTGATCATAGCCTGCAAAGACTGAAAGACTGAGAAATAAAAAAGAGACGAGAGTAAAAATTCTGTTCATATAAACCTCCTTTGTTTAATTGATAGATGCCAAAGGATATGCCTTGGAAAAAAAGATGGGTATAAAAAATCGTTAAAGGATTTTTTTTCATCCCCCAAGAATGAAGGATCTGCCGGGCTTTGGAACATATAATAAACAGATCCCTCATGGCCAAGGATAACAATACTTTATGTAATCCATCCTTACTTTGCATCCCATCATCGCAGTAATTTAATACCTTACAAAAAATAGTGCACATGTTGTTGAAACGCCTTTTACTGATTAACCTGTTCGTTCTTTCGTTCTTTACTATGACAGAAGCTCAATCGAAATTTAATTATACCGCTTCCTGGAAAAAGGTAGATGACCTGATCAATAAAAAAGGTCTTCCTGAATCTGCATTAAAAGAAGTAAAAATCATTTATGCAGCCGCCAAAAAAGAAAAGAACAACGGGCAGTTGATCAAAGCATTGCTGTTTCGTGTAAACCTGCAACAGTTGAAAGAAGAAGATGCGGATATTAAAACAATCAAAGAAATTGAAAAGGAAATAACTCTTTCTGCAGAACCGGTTAAATCCATTCTCAACAACCTGCTGGCAGAAGCATACTGGCAATATTTTCAGAACAACCGCTGGAAATTCTATGACCGCACCAATACGCAGGCCTTTGCAAAAGATGATCCTGAAACATGGAGCATTGATGATTTTCATCAAAAGATCAGTATGCTGTACCTGGCATCTATTCAAAATGAAAAACTATTGCAGCAAACAACACTGGATGCATTTGATCCCATTATCAACAAAGGCAATATGCGGAACCTCCGCCCAACCTTATTTGATCTGCTCAGCTTCCGTGCATTAGCCTATTTTGAAAATGATGAACGCAGCATTACCAAACCAGCCGATGCATTTGAGATCAACACGGGATCTGCTTTTGACCCTGCGGCTGATTTTATTACCAAAAAATTTGTAACAAGCGATTCCCTCTCTTTGAAACATAAAGCGTTACTGCTCTATCAAAAGATCATCCGCTTTCATCTTAATGATGCAAAGCCCGATGCGTTGATTGATGCCGATCTGCACCGGATTGTTTTTGTGAACCGAACATCAACACATGAAAACAAGAACGAGCTCTACCGTGCAGCATTAACTCATCTCATCAAACAATACAATAACCAACCGGCGGCTGCACAGGCATCTTATCTGCTGGCACAGGACTATGCAGATTTTGCAGCTACCTATGATTTCAAAAAACACAAATCAGATGATGCACTGAATCCAAGATATTATTATCAAAAAGCTGCAGCAATCTGTAAAGAAGTGATTTCACAAAAAACAGAAAGCGAAGGCAAGGCCAATTGCAATAATTTATTATACACGATCGAACAGAAAGATATTTCTATCATTTCGGAGAAAGTAAATATTCCCGGCAAACCTTTCCGTTCATTACTCAGCTACCGCAATATCAACAAAGCCTATTTCCGCATTGTGAAGATGGATAAAAAAGCCTTTGAAGAATTGCAGAACCGTAACTGGGAAGATGATTACTGGAAAAAAATCACTGCCTTACCCGCGGTAACGAACTTCAACTATAGTTTACCAGCCAGTAACGATCACCAAAAACATGCAACCGAAATAAAGGTGAATCCATTGCCAGTTGGTACGTATATGTTGCTTGCGAGTGCAGATGAAAACTTTGTATTGAGTAAAAATATTCTGGCTGCACAATTTTTTCATGTCAGCAATATTGCGTGGATGCATAACGGCACAGAGTTTTTTGTGGTAAACCGTGAAAGCGGTCAGCCGTTGGCAAAAGCAAACATTGTATTGTGGGAAGGCATCTATAATTACGATCAACGTGTATATATTCAAACAAAAGCAGATACTTATACCAGCAATGCCAATGGAAATTTCCGCATTACCAAAGCGCCGGGAAAAAATTCATACAACAGAACATTGGAAGTGAGTTTTGAAAAAGACAACCTGCATTTAGATGACCGTGCTTATGCCTATGTGTACGAGGGAAAGAAAGAACCCATTGATGAAAAAAAAGAACGTCGTATATTTTTCTTCACCGATCGTTCTATTTATCGTCCCGGGCAAACCGTTTACTTCAAAGGCATTGTTACAACCAAAGATGCAACAACAGGAAAACCAAAAATAATAGAAGGGTTAAAATCTAAGATCATTTTATATGATTCCAATGGAGAGAAGATCGACTCCATGGAAGTAACAAGCAATGCGTTTGGCTCCTATGCCGGTAAATTCCTTTTGCCGCTGGGAAGAATGAATGGTCATTATCACTTACAGGAAACGTTAACAGCTGCCGCTGTAAATTTTTCGGTAGAAGAATACAAGCGTCCAAAATTTTATGCAGAGTATCAACCTGTCACTAAAAGCTATCGTGTAAATGATCAGATCACTGTTACCGGCAATGCAAAAGCCTATGCAGGAAATAATATTGATGCTGCTCTTGTAAAATACCGTGTAGTAAGACAACCACGCCTGCTTTACCCATGGCTGAGTTGGAAATGGGGCTGGCCCATCATAGAGGAGCAGGAAATTGCACATGGCGAAACAAAAACAAAAGCCGATGGCAGCTTCGATATTATATTCACTGCGATCCCTGATAAAAAAGTACGTAAAGAATTAGATCCGGTATTTGACTACAAAGTCATTGCCGACATTACCGATCTCAATGGCGAAACAAGAAGTGCAGAAACCATTGTTAGTGTTGGATACAAATCATTACAATTAGAAATCAGTTTGCCGCAGGGTGAAATGATGCCGGCCGATAGTTTACACTTCATCAACATTGCTACACAAAACATGATGGGTGAATTTGTAAAGAGTACTGTAACGGTAACGATGTACAAACTCAAAGCACCCACCCGTTTAATCCGCAACCGTTACTGGGAGCAACCCGATCAGTTCATCGTGAATGAAAAAGAATACCTCGCTGATTTCCCGAATGATGAGTATAACAATGAAACAGAAAAAGCAAGTTGGGAGAAATTAGAAAAAGTATTTGAGAAAACTGACAGCAGTACTTTATACAACAAATTCCAAATTCCAAATTCCAAGTTCACTCCCGGTTGGTATTTAATTGAAGCCATGACCAAAGACAAAGATGGCAATGAAGTAAAAAATCAAACCTATGTTCAATTAACAGATGCAAAACAAAAGAACAGCAACTCGCCTGAATATGTATGGAAGCTTCCTTCTGTTGTAACAGCAGAGCCAGGAACAACAGCAAATTTCACTTTTGGCACCAGTGCTGCTGATGTATATCTCATCCAGTTTGATGCGAAAGAACAAAGCAGCAACCTGCGATACTATCAACTCAATAATGAACAAAAGCAGGTAACGATTACTGTTACAGAAAAAGAAAGGGGTGGTTTTGGTTACAGTTATTCATTTGTAAAACATAATCGTTTCTTCAGCTTCACCCGTTATGTGTCGGTACCATGGACCAACAAAGAACTCAGCATCAGTTATGAAACCTTCCGTGATAAGACCTTACCCGGCAGTGAGGAACAATGGAAAGTAAAGATCAGTGGCTACAAAGGCGATAAAATTGCTGCTGAATTATTAACCGGCATGTATGATGCCTCATTGGATCAGTTTCAACCACACAACTGGAGCAAACCAGATCTCTATCCTGTTAACTATATCAACAATGGATGGAGCAGTGCCGGTTTTGCAACAATTAATTCATGGAAAAAAGATTGGAGAACACAAACATGGAAATCGTTTGATAAGAGATATGATGAGATGTTAAGCCTCAATAATTCCGGAGGCGGAGGAAATTTTATTGGTGGAAGAAAATCAGCAAAACAAGAACCTGTAGCAATGGCATCAATGGCACCGGCTCCTTCCGGACAAGAAATGAAAGCAGATATGAACGGAGCAGTTGTAGTAGCAGATAGCGTTTCTTTCAATAAAAAAGAAGATGATGTTAAACAACCAACAACAGAAAGTGGAGATGTGCAGGTACGCAAAAACTTTAATGAAACCGCTTTCTTCTTTCCTGATTTAAAAACTGATTCGGCAGGCAACATCAGTTTCAGCTTTACCATGCCCGAAGCATTAACGAAATGGAAATGGTTATTGCTGGCACATACAAAAGATTTGTCGCTGGGTGTTTCTGAAAAATCGATCATCACACAAAAAGATTTGATGGTACAACCTTTTGCTCCACGCTTCTTACGAGAAGGCGATCGTTTTGAATTCACTGCCAAGATCAGCAATCTCACAAACAAAGAAATCACCGGCACCAGTAACCTGCAACTTATCAACACAGCTACCATGCAACCGGTTGATGGCTGGTTCCAGAATACATTTCCTGTGCAGCATTTCACTGTTGGAGCTAATCAAAGCACAGTGGTAAAGTTCAGAACCGAAGTGCCATATAATTTTAATGAAGCACTTACATATCGGATTATAGCCAAAGCAGCAGATAAAAGTGATGGTGAAGAAGCCATTCTTCCTGTGCTCACGAATCGTATGCTGGTAACAGAAACATTACCCTTACCCATGCGGGGCGATGGTACAAAAACTTTCCGCTTTGAAAAATTAATCAACAATAAAAGTGAAAGTTTAACGCATCATCAATTCACCATTGAGTTTACCAGCAATCCTGTTTGGTATGCTGTACAGGCATTGCCTTACTTAATGGAATATCCATACGAATGCTCCGAGCAAACATGGAACAGGTTTTATGCCAACGCACTTGCTACACATATCACTACCAAACTTCCACGCATTAAAGAGGTTTTTGAAAAATGGAAAATCACTAATGCGGCCGCATTGCAAAGCAACCTGCAAAAGAATGAAGAATTAAAATCTGTGCTGTTGCAGGAAACGCCCTGGGTATTGCAGGCAAAGAATGAAGAGCAACAAAAGAA
>JBKJNM010000115.1:0-8755 GCA_046593655.1 Lacibacter sp.
CTGCATCTTATCTTTTGGTGCAATGTATAAGTTGGCAGGAAAAATGGCAGCGTTCTCCACTTTGCTGATTCGCTTGCCTGTTTTTATTTCAATGGTTTCAATGTCTTCAATATCATCGCCAAAAAAAGTAATGCGGTAACCAAAATCAACATAAGGGAGATTGATATCAACCGTATCGCCTTTTACACGAAAGGTTCCTCTTGTAAAATCGCCTTGCGAACGGTTGTACAAACTGTTGACCAATGAATGTAAAAATCCCTGCCTTGAAATGGTTTGATTTTTCTGAATACGGATAATGCCATTTTCAAAATCAACAGGATTGCCCATGCCATATATGCAGCTCACACTCGCCACAACTATCAAATCTCTTCTTCCACTTAACAATTCACTTGTTGCATGCAAACGAAGCTTATCCAATTCTTCATTGATGCTGAGATCTTTTTCAATGTAGGTGCCACTCACGGGCATATATGCTTCGGGTTGATAATAATCGTAGTAACTCACAAAGTATCCTACTGCATTATCAGGAAAAAATTGTTTGAACTCGCCATACAACTGTGCCACCAGTGTTTTGTTATGTGTGAGCACCAATGTTGGCCTTTGCACATTCTCAATGACATTGGCCATGGTAAATGTTTTACCACTTCCCGTAACACCCAATAGTGTTTGGTATTTTTCTCCGTTAAGAATTCCTTCTGTGAGTTGCTGAATGGCCTGCGGCTGATCTCCTGCGGGAGTATAAGGTGATTGAAGTTTGAAAGGCATGGGGTAAAGTTAGGAAGTGTTCAGTTCACTTGTTGATTGGTGAAGCGATCAACAACGGCGTAAAGGGAAAATAAAAATAAGATGAACTCGTTTAATAATCTTTTTTTTCATCCGGCGATACTCGTATAAAGTCTCCTTTGTTTTTTTGAATGTACTTATAGAGGCTACCGATCATATCCTCAATTATGTCGTTTGTATCCCTTCGCCAACTGTAAATATTTTTAGCGTTCTTAGTTGGAGTTCTATTATCAGGCGTAAACTGCTGAAGAGTATTCATTGCAACATACTTTGCTTCAAAGTCGCTCACCTGCATAGTGTAACCTCCGTTTTTCATTTTAACTGTCATCCTGAAAGAAACGGTTATTTTATAAAGTCCAAACCCTGTTTTTAAATTGTTAACAAAGCTTCCTTTTCCCATTATAACTCCTCCTTCTCTGTCTTCCATTACAATTACCTCTCTGCTATCAACAAAAATAAATGCCAGCCACATTTTAGAAAGAGTAAATAAATGGTCTTTCGTTAAGGTTGAATCTACTTTTTGTGAATGATTATAGAAAACTCTTCCTGATTCAGTTGGAAATATATCTGTCGTTTGAGATTGGACTGAAAGTGATATAATTAATAGGGTGCCTAAAAATAGTTGTTTCACGGTATAGTTTTTAGTTTAATAAAGTTAAGATAAAAGCAGTACCCATGCTTCCATTGCCCGGGGTCTGGCCTCCCAAAGTTTAAAAGTCATAGGTAAAGTTAGCAACAGTTTACATTCAACAGTTGTTGGTCAGCTACCAACAACTATGGAGTTCTCACCAACATAAAAAAACCGGCTTTCGCCGGTTCCTTCATTATTTAATTATTCCCTCCACCATTTCTTCTCTTCTGCATTTACTCTTCTCTTTCTTTTTGTTTGGCTTTCAATTTTTCTTTCTGCTCGGGAGTCAGCAATACTTCTATCTGTTCGTTGTACTTCTTACGGATGGTTCCCATTTGTTCTTTTTGCTGTTCCTGAGTTAGTGCACTGTTGTTACGTACCGTCTGCATTTCTTCCTTTTGTTTATCCTGGATCAGTTTTACCTTATCCTGCTGATCTTTGGTGAGATTCAGATCCTGGTGCATGTTTCGGCGATTCATTTTATTTTTGCCGGAAGTATCTGGTGCTGTTTGTGCCTGTGCAACCGCAGCTACGCACATAAAAAGCAATAAAAATTGAAGTACTTTCAATGTAATAATATTTGTGTGAATTGAATTAGACGGCAGTTCTGCAAAAAGTTGTCGCCGTCTGTAAAAAAAACTGAATGAATTACCTCGCCCACGCCTATTTATCTTTTCATGAACCTGAAATTTTAGTCGGGAATATGATCAGCGATTATGTGAAAGGCAAAAAGAAATTTAATTATTCACCCGGCATTCAAAAAGGAATGGACCTCCACCGGGCCATTGATACATTTACGGACAATCATGCTGTAACAAAAAAAGCAAAAGAGATTTTCCGGCCCCATTACCGTTTATATAGCGGCGCATTTGTGGATGTGCTGTATGATCATTACCTGGCAACGGATAAAACCATCTTCAGCGATGATTCATTAAAGCAGTTTGCAGCAGATACTTATCAAATACTGGAACCTTTTACAGCTGTGTTCCCTGAACGATTTGCAGTTTTCTTTCCTTACATGAAAACACAAAACTGGCTATACAATTATCATGAACGGTGGGGAATAGAAAAAAGTTTGCATGGCGTTGTACGTCGTGCAATATACTTAACAGAAAGTGCCACTGCTTTTCGTTTGTTTGAAGAAAATTTTGATGAACTGCAACAATGCTATGATGCATTTTTTCCTGAACTGCTTGTATTTGTAAAAAACAAGCTTACTCACTAAATGAATTATACAGCAGGAAACGTTTGAACCGTTCCACACAGGCACGCTCCAGCATGTCCCTGTCATCAGGATGTGAAATTTCAATCAGCGCTTTGGCACGCTGACGTAAATTTTTTCCATGCAGTTGTGCAATACCATATTCAGTTACCACATAATGAATATGTCCACGGGTTGTAACAACACCTGCTCCCTGTTTTAAGAAAGGAACAATCCGGTTAACTCCTTTTGCTGTACGGGAAGTTAAAGCAATAATGGGTTTACCGCCTTCGCTTAAAGCTGCACCACGCATAAAATCCATTTGTCCGCCAATACCGCTGTATTGTGTGGTGCCAATACTATCAGCACAAACCTGTCCTGTTATATCTATTTCAATAGCACTGTTAATGGCAATAACTTTCGGGTTACGACGGATGACATGCGGATCATTGACATAATCAATATCCAAAAAAACAAAGGCAGGATTATCATCTACATAATCATACAATCTTCTTGTACCAACAGCAAAACCCGTTACCGTTTTATTAGGATGAATTCTTTTCTTCACATTATTTATGACATCACTTTCTACCAGATCAATAATCCCATCGCTGCACATTTCTGTATGCACACCGAGGTTTTTATGATTGGTGAGTGATTTCAATACGGCATCAGGAATAGTACCAATGCCCAATTGCAGAGTGCTGCCATCATCAATCATTCCGGCAATATATTTTCCGATCTTTAATTCCCCTTCACCCACTTTGGATCCGTAATCCACTTCGGGTAATGGTTCATCTCCATATACAACTGCAGTAAACCGTTCGGTATGAATTAAACTGTCCCCATGTGTGCGTGGCACATTTGGATTTACCTGTGCAATAATATGTTTGGCTGTATTCACTGCACTGCGGGCAATATCCACACTCACACCAAGTGAACAATAACCATGTGCATCAGGTGGTGACACCTGTACCAAAGCTACATCAATCGGCAAATAACCTTTCTTGAACAGATCGGGAATATCACTTAAGAACACCGGAATAAAATCGGCCCGGCCTTCGTTCACTGCTTTGCGAATGCTGTTGCTTACAAACATACAGTTGATATTAAAGATGCCTTCGTATTCAGGTTTATCTACTGTAATATCGCCCTGCACGGTAATAAAAACCAGTTCTACATTGTTTAAACGATAGGCCTGTTTGGCTAACTCCCGCAACAAATACAAGGGAGTTTGTGCGCTGCCTTGCACAAATACACGTTGGCCACTTTGAATAATAGATAAGGCTTCTTCGGCTGTTTGATAATTAATTTCCTGATACATATAGTTTACTAAAATGCAATATTAAATTACAAAAACCTGCGCAACTCTGCTCACAAACAGGATAAATGGTGATTTCCAGCAGCAATGTTTCATCTAAATTTGCGTTTTAAAAAAACAACCTTCAAAGAATAAAACCAGTCTATCAAATGATTTCCTGCAGTTAAACAAAGGATAATCCTTTTTTGATCGTCTTATTAGAATAAAACAGAAAAAACAGAACTATGAAATTAGTATCGATGATTCTTGTACTTGTTGCCGCTGGGTATACAGCAACAGCTCAAAACGGAAGTAAATTGCCTCCCCTGGATAAATCGCCTATGGATATGGCGTATTATCCTGTCAACTATCCCATTCTCCGGATTCAACCTAATAAAGTAACCGAGCCGTTGATTGCCCGGGTTATTTATAGCCGCCCATCTAAAAGTGGCCGTAAGGTTTTTGGCGAACTGGTAGAAGATGGAAAAGTTTGGCGATTGGGTGCTAACGAAGCAACAGAAGTTGAATTTTACCGTGATGTAAAAATTGGCGGCAAACTGGTGAAGAAAGGCCGTTATACCATGTATGCATTGGAGAACCCAACCAAGTGGACGATTATCATTAACAAAGAAACTGATATCTGGGGTGCCTTTAAATATGATGCTTCAAAAGATGTTGTTCGTGTTGAATGTGCTGTTGTAAAAACAATGGAGATTACCGAGTCTTTTACCATGGTATTTGAAAAAGCATCTGAAAAAAGTACTAACCTGATCATGGATTGGGATGATGTGATAGTGAAGTTGCCGATCTCCTGGTGAGAAAGAAGTAAGAGGTACGAGGTAAGAAGTGAACTTAATTTTGTCAGTCAGATAAAAATAAAACTCCGCAAAATAAACTGCGGAGTTTTTTATTTTTTGGATTTTGTGTCTTGAATTTTGAATATTTACAGCATGTGCGGTATTGCAGGAATTATTTCAATGAACCCTCAGCATGTTTCAACAGACCGGTTGAAACGGATGACAGACGCTATTGCACACCGTGGGCCTGATGGCGAAGGCATTTGGATCAACGAAAGCAATACTGTTGGATTAGGTCACCGACGCCTGGCCATTATTGATTTAAGTGATACAGGGAAACAGCCAATGCATTTCCCCTCTCCCTTTGGAGAGGGGTTAGGGGTGAGGTATAGCATTACTTACAATGGAGAGATCTATAATTATATTGAACTGAAAGATGAATTGTTGAAAAAAGGTTACCAGTTCCGTACACAATCCGATACTGAAGTTATTCTTGCTGCTTATGATTACTGGAAAGAAGCTTGCCTGCAACAGTTCGACGGCATGTTTGCGTTTGCCATCTGGGATGAGCAAGAGCAACTATTGTTTGCAGCAAGAGATCGCTTTGGTGAAAAACCATTCTATTATTTTTTTGATGGTGAACAGTTTTTATTCGCCAGTGAAATGAAAGCCTTGTGGGCGGTGGGGGCACAAAAAAAAATCGACCATAGTATGCTGCTCAACTATATTGGTTTGGGTTGGGTGAAAAATCCGGTTGATCTGTCGCAAACATTCTACCAGCAGATCAAAAGTTTATCACAATCACATTATCTCAAACTCAACCTGCGTAATGGCAACAATGAAGTTGTGCAGTACTGGGACCTGGATAAAGAAACAACATCTGCTATCAGCGAAGCAGAAGCGGTTGAACAGTTTCAAATTTTATTCAGTACATCAGTTAAAAGAAGATTAAGGAGTGATGTGGAAGTTGGCACATCGCTGAGCGGCGGATTAGACAGTTCATCCATTGCAGCAAACATCAAAACCCAAAATCCAAATTCCAAATTCCAGGTATTCACCGCTTCCTTCCCCGGTTTTGAAAAAGATGAAACAGTTTATGCCAAACAAGTAGCTGCTCAGTTTCAATTGCAGCAACACTTTAGTACGCCAACAGCAGAAAATTTATTGAGCGATTGGCAAAAATTATTGCATCATCAGGAAGAACCATTTCAATCAAGCAGCATCTATGCACAATACAAAGTATATGAACTGGCAAAACAGCATGGAGTAAAAGTGATTCTTGATGGACAAGGTGCTGATGAAATATTAGCAGGCTATCATAAATATATTCATTGGTTTTTACAGGAAAAAGCTAAAAGCGGAATGCTAAATGCTGAACGCAATGCACTGGTGAAAAATAAAGTTTCGTTTGAATGGAGCTGGAAAAACAAACTGGCCGCAAAGTTTCCTGAGCTGGCCGCAGTGCAATTAGAAAGCAAAGCATATAAAGAAATTAAATTTAATGCCTGTTTTCAATCAGATTATTTTAAAACAAACATCAATAAACAAAACATTTATAAACCCATCGTCCGCAAACTGAATGATCTCCTGTATTATAACACGATGCAGTTTGGTTTGGAAGAATTGCTCCGCTATGCCGATCGGAACAGTATGGCCCATGGAGTTGAAGTGCGTTTGCCTTTTTTAAATCATGAACTGGTACAGTTTATTTTCTCCTTACCATCGCATTACAAAATACACCATGGGTTTACGAAATACATTCTGCGTGAAAGCATGAAAAATTCCTTGCCATCTTCTATTGTTTACCGAACAGATAAAATTAGTTACGAGCCCCCGCAGCAGCAATGGATGCAAACCCTTGCTTTTACAGCTCTTTTGCAGGAAAGTCGTGAAAAACTTGTTGCAGAAAAGATTATCCGGGCAGAAGTATTGCAGCAACCCATCGGGGCAAAAGCAGCGCATGCTGTTAATAATTACGAATGGCGTTATTTCAATGCGGCGAATCTTTTGTAATTCCTCATCTTTGCACTCCCCGTCCGACGCCCTCGTCTGACGGCACTTTTCCTGTTAATAGGTCAGGCGACCAACAACGGGTTTGCCCGGTGTCTGTTCACCCAAAGGGTGACCGCACACCGTTTTAAAAACACAAGGTATAATAACAATTCGTCTTACGTGGGCGTAAGACGAAATAAAACATACAGAATGAATCTCGATACAAAAGTTATTCATGCAGGTGCACATCCTGATCCTTCTACCGGTGCTATCATGACCCCCATTTATCAAACCAGTACATATGTGCAGGAAGCACCCGGTGTAAACAAAGGATTTGAATATGCAAGAAGTCAAAACCCAACCCGTAA
The DNA here is from genome assembly GCA_046593655.1 of Lacibacter sp. Lineage (GTDB taxonomy): Bacteria > Bacteroidota > Bacteroidia > Chitinophagales > Chitinophagaceae > Lacibacter. The sequence goes on from JBKJNM010000115.1 coordinate 7,073, forward strand.
GGCATTGGAAGAAGCAGTGGCCATCATTGAAAACGGGAAGTTTGGTTTGGTGTTTGGCAGTGGTGTAGCAGCTACTGATGCGGTTGTTAAATTATTAAGTCCGGGTGATGAAATCATTGCAGCAAGTGATATGTATGGCGGCACTTATCGCCTGTTCATGAAAGTATTTGAAAAGTTTGGTTTGAAGTTTATTTATGTTGATACAACCAATCCTGAAAATGTAAAAGCGGTTGTTACTGCCAATACGAAATTGATCTGGCTGGAAACTCCAACCAATCCACTGATGAATATCACTGACATCAAAGCCATTGCAGCTATTTCAAAACAAGCCGGTGCATTGCTTTGTGTTGATAATACATTTGCTTCACCCTATCTGCAAAACCCATTAGATCTTGGTGCTGACCTGGTGATGCACTCTGCAACAAAATATCTCGGTGGACATAGTGATGTGATACAAGGTTGTTTGGTGATGAATGATCCAGTGCTTCGTGAAAAATTATATTTTATCCAGAAAAGTTGTGGTGCCGTTCCCGGGCCAATGGATTGTTTCCTGGTATTGCGTGGAATTAAAACTCTTGCTGTTCGCATGAGAGCGCATTGTGAAAATGGCGAAAAGATTGCCTACTGGTTAAAGGCACATCCAAAAGTTGCAAAGGTTTACTGGCCGGGCTTTACAGATCATCCGGGTTATGCTATTGCAAAAGAACAGATGCGTGGCTTTGGTGGTATGATCAGCTTTGAATTGAAAAATGATAGTCTGGAAGAAGCAAGAAGAGTTTTATCCTCCACTCATTTATTTTCCTTAGCTGAAAGTTTGGGTGGTGTAGAAAGTTTGATCAATCATCCGGCGAGTATGACGCATGCGAGTATTCCAAAAGAAGAACGCATTAAAAATGGTTTGAACGAATCACTCATCCGTTTAAGTGTGGGTATTGAAGATGCAGATGATTTGATTGCTGATTTGGAGCAAGCAATTGGCTGATGAAAATTTTGTAACTTGTAAGAAATCATTTCGTATGCCTTACAATAAAGAAGAATTGCTGAAACTTACTGTTGAGGAAAGAATTAAGCTGGCAGAAGAACTTTGGGATAGTGTAGATGATGAACAACTACCTGCAACCGATTTTGAAATCAGCATCGCAGAGGAACGATACGAAGCTTATCTCAAAAATCCGAAAGATGGAATGAGCTGGGAAGAATTCAGGAAAAAGATCAACGATAAGTATGGTTTTTAATATGATCGTCAGATCTGATGTCTGGATCGATGTTGAAAGTGCTGTTGATTGGTATAATCATGAAATCAATGGATTAGGACAACGATTCTTCCAGAGTTTTGAGCTGGCCACAATTAGAATAATTGATAATCCCTATAACTATTCATTCATTACAAAATATGTACGACGTTGCCCTGTTAGGAAATTTCCATACAGCGTTTTTTATTTAGTTAAAGAAGAAAATATTTACATCCTTGCAGTTATTCACAGAAGAAGAAGTCATGCATACATCAGGAAAAGAATTAAACGATAAGCAGGATTTAAAACAATTTCTCAATACGAAGGTTGATTTCTACAATCAACCTTCTTTCATTAAAGATGATCCTATCTCCATTCCTCACCTGTTTATCAAACAACAGGACATTGAAATTGCAGGCTTCTTTGCTGCCATCTTTTCATGGGGTAACCG
>JBKJNM010000200.1:0-4910 GCA_046593655.1 Lacibacter sp.
CTGCGCCGGCGAGTGCACTATAATGTTTGAATTTTTTCTGTTGCTGTTGTTCACGAAAGGCATTGATCAAAAATTTTACACCAAGAAACATCGTGTAACAAGCAAGCAATCCTCTTAACCAACCTGCATTGGTATTTCCAAGCCAGGTAAGTAAAATAGCACCTAATATAGCGCCTATTACACCGGGTATGACCAACGCTTTAAATAATTTCTTATTAACGTTTCCAAACTTGTAGTGACTGTAACCCGATGCTGCGCTGGCAAACACTTCAGCGGTGTGTACACTTCCACTGATGATTGCAGGACTAACGCCTACCGACAATAAAACCGTTGCACTCGTAACACCATAACCCATACCCAATGCACCATCAACTAATTGTGCAAGAAACCCGGCAAGTACCAGCCAATGAAAATTTTTATCGAGTGTTTTATACCAGGCTACAGTATCTGTTGCAATTTGATTAAAAGGGATATAAGAAAAAATAAAATGACCTATCAGCATGAATGCAAAAGCAATTAATGAGTAAGTAGCAATTTTCTTCCACTGCCGTTCTGTACCTACCCGATCATTTTCTACTAAAACTTTTGTAATGGAGTTGAGCTTTTTTACTTTGTATTCAAAATTGCCATTTAACTTATTGCGCACCTTGTGCAGGTTTTCAATCACCTCATCCAATTCTCCGGGTAAAGCATCATGCAATACTTCTTTAATACGCTTTGCTGCAGTTGGAGATTTTCCGTTGGTAGAAATAGCAATTTTCAGATTTCCCTTTTGCACAATACTTCCCAAATAGAAATCACATAGATCGGGTGTATCAGCTACATTCACCAGCATTCCTTTTTCTTTTGCCAACGCTCTTACTTCCTCATGTAACGTTCGGCTATCGGTTGCAAGAATGAGCAAGTCTTTATTTTCAAGATCCGCCACTTCAAACTCCCGCTGAATAATCATTGAAGATGGATGTTTAAATACTAATTTCCGTATTTCATCTTTTACAACAGGAGCAACAATTGTAATACTTGCCTGCGGGGAATTTGCCAATAATGAATGCAGTTTTTCCAAACCAACATGACCGGCACCAACCAGCAATACACGCAACTCCTCCAGTTTTAAAAAAACAGGATACAAGTTATTTTTTGTTGTAACTGGGTTAGTTGTTTCCATTAGTTCCGAAACTTTTTTGAAATGAAAGTGTAAAAATATTTTGCGATGATACAGTTCGGTATAACCACATATATCCTGCCTGTACCTGTGCCTGGTTTGGTAAACTTCGGCCAACAGAAAACATGAACCTGTTTTGATTCAATTGAAATTGTCCATTTGCGGCCTGTTGCATATACTCATCTGCTATTTGTACTAACCAGCTTTTATTTATTTTCTGTATGATGGATGTGCGAAAACGAAATCTTGTCGCCGTATATGCAGCTTTATTTTCCACCGCCATAAAAAAACGTTCTTCAAGTCTGAACCGGCTTTGTAATAATGTAGTTGATGATAAGTTGGCTTGATGACCCAGCTCCTGCCACAACCTGTTTTCCTGCCCGAATTCATGATCCTTTTTATCGTAACTCACACGTGTAAAAAATAAAGCAGCACCTGCTGCAATACTCCAATGTTTATGAAAAGTATAGCGTAACCCGGTACGATATAAATACTGATGTGGTAACACACTTATTCCGTTTGTACGATAGCCCGCATCGTTGTGCCACTGCCAGTTAGCCTTCTTCCCAAAGTTGACGGGCACAGATGCGGAAAACCAAAACTCAGATGGAGGTTCTTGTGCAGATGTAATTGCACGAACAAAAAAAACAGCTATGGTAAGGAGTAACTTCAACTTAATTCATTTATCCATTTATGTTGTGAAAAATCGCCGAAGGTTTCGCCGCTCTTCTTTTCTTTTGCATATACTTCAAACAACTCATCTAAGGTTGTAAGAATTTCTTCCTCGTTCAAACTGTCTTTATATTTTGTATTCAAACGTTCTCCTTCCCTGTCGCCACCAATATGCAGGTTATATTGACCATAAGCTGTGCCTACAAATCCAATCTCTGCAGCGGGGGAACGACCGCAACCGTTGGGGCAACCCGTCATCCGCAAAACAATTTCATCTTGCTGTAACTGATGTTTTAAAAGAAGGGGTTCTATTTTATCAATCAATGAAGGCAAATAACGTTGTGCTTCTGCCAATGCTAATGGACAAGTATTAAATGCCACACAAGCCATCGCATTCTTTCTTAATGTTCCTGCATCATCTGTATGTGCATCTACGGCAAATTTTTTCAGCAATGCTTCAATAGCAGGCTTATTAGCTTCTCCAATATCAGCAAGTATTACATTCTGATTACCGGTAAACCGGAAATTTGCTTTTCCAGTTTCTGCAATTTCATACAAAGCTGTTTTCAAAGCAATCCTTTCATCATCCAGGACTCTTCCGTTTTCAACAAACACAGTAAAGTACCACTTGCCTTCATGATTTTTTTGCCAGCCATAATGATCTTTTCGTGAAGTAAAACGGTAAGGCTTGATTTCTTCGAGTTCAAAACCACAACGTTTTTCCAATTCAGCTTTAAACGGTTCAACACCTAATTGATCAATCGTGTATTTTAACCTTGCCAATTTGCGATCGGCCCTGTTTCCATGATCACGCTGAATGGTCATTATTTCGTACACCGCTTTCAATACATCTTCTGTTGACACAAAACCTAACACAGTAGCCAGTCTTGCATAAGTAGCAGGATTGCCATGCGTTGCACTTAATCCACCTCCTGCAGCAAGATTGAAACCAACAAGTTTGTTATTTTCAATGATCGCAATCAAACCCACATCATTCGTTAATACATCCACATCATTATTTGGTGGAATAGCAATGCCGATTTTAAATTTACGTGGCAGGTAACGATCCTGGTAAAGCGGATCTTCTTCATTTTTATCTATAAGCTGTTCTTCATCGAGCCAAATATCATAATATGCTCTTGTCTTCGGCAAAGCCATTACACTGAGCTTATCTGCATACGCAAATACTTCTTCGTGAACAGGTGATTCTTTTGGATGTGCACTGCATGTTACGTTTCTATTTACATCGCCACAAGCAGCAATTGAATCTAAATGAAATGTATTGAACGATTGAATCGTTGGTTTTACATGCGATTTTAAAATACCATGCAACTGTACCGTTTGTCTTGTAGTGATTTTGATCGTACCTGTTGAATGTTCACCGGCAATATGATGTAATCCGATCCATTGCTCAGGTGATAAAAAACCACCGGGCAAACGTAAACGGATCATAAATGAATACAACCATTCCAGTTTTTTGGTTGTACGTTCTTCCCTTCTGTCACGATCATCCTGCTGATAAATGCCGTGAAACTTGATCAACGTTTGATCATTTTCATACAAGGCTCCTGTTAAATCTTCGGCAAGACTTTCTTGTAAGGTACCTCTCAAACCATCACTTGAAGTTTTGATCCGCTCAACAGGAGATAAATTATTTGTTTCGCTCATACTATTTAATTTGTCCGCAAGTTTGAAGTCCGCAAGTCGGAAAGAATCATCTCACTTTTGCATCATCTTTCTCACTTTCGGTCTTTCTTACTATTTAACTATTAACTCTCCTCAATACACATCCTTTTCGTAACGACCTTCTTTCTTCAACTGCTCCAGGTATTGTTGTGCCTCTTCATTGGTTTTGTTTCCATGTTCTTCAATGAGCTGCAACAATGTTGCTTCCACATCTTTACTCATCGGGTCTTTTGTACCGCTGATATAAATAGAAGCGCCTCCATCAATCCACTGAAAGAATTCAATTGCGTTTTCTTTGATGCGGTGCTGCACATATACCTTTTCCTGCTGATCTCTTGAAAAAGCAAGGCTGATTTTGGTGAGCACCCCTGTTTCAACATAGCTCTGTATTTCTGTCTGATATAAAAAATCTGTGATGAAATGTTGTTCGCCAAAAAAGAACCAGTTTCTTCCGCTTGCACCTGTTGCATCTCTTTCTGCAAGAAATGAACGGAAAGGTGCAATACCTGTACCCGGGCCGATCATGATCACATCTTTATCGGCAGCAGGCAATTTGAAATTCTTATCCTTGTGTACATAAAATGTTACAGCAGAATTAACCGGCAGATCGCCCAGGAATTCACTACACAAACCATAGTGCTGTTCATCCTGGAATAAAAATGCATTCTTTGCAACGGTAATATGAATTTCATTTTCACCATGAGCTGCAGGCGAAGATGAAATTGAATATAAACGTGGTGCGATCGGCATTAAGAGTTTCAACACTTCCTCGAATTGTGCAGCATCTTTTACAGGATAGATACGCAACACATCAACCAAATCCATTCTTGTATCAGGAATTTCCTGTTGCACAAGTGCTGCATATTTTTTGATGGTGGATGATAACAGGTAACATATATTCAGGTTATGCGTAAGCAATTCTGTAACCGTTGCAGTAGCTTTTGCGGTTTCAATTACTTTATGAGCCTCAATACCAGTGAGTGATAAAATGCGTTCAATAACTTCAGCCCTATTCTTTGGTACAATACCAAGAGTATCACCCGGTTCATAAGTAATGGGTTCATCAGTACCTATTTCAATATGATATGTGGCTTTATTCGATCCTCGATCATTCAAGTTGATATTTGTAAGTACAGTACCATTATAATATTTTTTACCGCTTGTTTTCTTTGCAGGGGAAGAAGGTGCTGTAATTATTGTAGGAATTGCAGTTTGATTCTCAACTGCCTGTAATACTTTTTCAAACCAAAGCTTTGCATCCTCTTCATAATCCACATCACATTTTTGTAAAGGCACAACCTGCTTTGCACCAAACTTTAAAAATTGAGCGTTTACATCTTCACCTGTTTTGCAAAACATGGGATAAGAAGTATCGCCCAAAGCCAACACA
>JBKJNM010000036.1:0-13789 GCA_046593655.1 Lacibacter sp.
GTTACTGGAATATTAACCGGGAAAAAAACATGGCTGAAATGGGTTATGAATTGTTTCCTGCGTTCCAGGGAAAAGGATTGATGCAGGAAGCGGTTAGCACGGTAATCAATTTTGGATGGGAGCAAATGAATCTGGACATCATCACCGCATTGCCCGAAGCCGGCAACATCAAATCGGTAAGGGTATTGGAAAAAAATAAATTTATACCCGACGACCATCATCAATTTGTAAGTAAAGAAGAGGCCGATGGATTACTTGTTTATTATTTAACAAAGAAAAAGCAGCCGGGTTACTGACCCTTTTTATAGTACAGTTCCTTCAAACAAATGAACATAAAAGCATTGGACTATAGGCAGCAATCTATGGAGCAAATTAACAAGGAACGACTTTGTGAACCGCTACAACAAATGAGCATCAACAGCAGGGATGTAAGGGTTTTGTATATTGGTTACAGGTTTAGCAGCAGCAATTCAAAAAAAACCGGTTTCTGAAAAAATAAAGTATGATACTAATTTATAAGGTTCATTATAGTGGTAAGTATAGTTACATTACATTTTGATAATGATCATACACATGACATTTCTTTAATTAAAAAAATACATATGAACACAGATACAGCAAATCTTCTTAAATCAGAAGACAAACAATTAAGCAAACTGCAGCATATCGTTCAGCAAGCTATCCAGGAAGAAAAGCTCATTGTTGAAAACTTATTAAATGAACCGAAAGAAATATTAACAAGGGGGCAAAGCATCTCCGACAAAGTGGCCCGTTTTGGTGGCAGTTGGAGTTTTATTATTTTATTTTCTGTTATACTTTGTGTTTGGATCTTATTCAATACCCTTTCACCCCGTGCAGATGAATTTGATCCCTATCCTTTTATTTTAATGAACCTGGTATTATCGGCTATTGCAGCGTTACAGGCGCCTGTGATCATGATGAGCCAGAACCGTAAAGAAGAAAAAGACCGGAAAAGAAGTGAGAATGATTACCTCATTAATTTAAAAGCAGAATTGGAAGTGCGAAGCCTGCACAGGAAAATTGATCTGTTGCTGGAAGAACAAATCAAGATCCTCTTCGAGAGCCAGGCCAAACAATTAGAGCTGTTAAAAACAATTGAGCAGGAAATAAAAAAATCGAATTAAAAATCAGAAGCGTGTATGCTTTCATTCAATGCTAAAATATATATCATCGGCATAGCCATCGTTCAACAATTTTTTAGTTCACCTGCACAACAGTTCAATCCATTCTGCATGTTGCGGATATTCCTTCAGCAGCATTTCTTTCTCTGCCATTTCAAAATCAGCAAAATCAAACCCCGGCGCAACTGTACAACCGACAAATGAAAAGCCATTGTTATGAACAGGTTTTGATGCAAACCAGCAACCGGCTCTTACCACTTGTTGAAATTGATAACCTTTCGTTACATCATTACCCAACTTCAACAGCTCCCCTCTTCCATCGGGATGAATGATACAAATATGCAAACCTATGCCTGCATAATAATGCCAGAGTTCATCGCTCTTGAGGCGATGAAACGCTGAGAACTGGTTCCCTTCCAGTAAAAAATAAATAGCGGTTGAAATAGAACGATCGCCTGTAAATCTTGGTGGCAATGCATCTGCAGCAATCACTTCATCACTTGCATACGTACGGCTGTAAAACCCACCTTCGGGGTGTGCCTGCAATTGATAATGAGCAATGAGTTGTTGCGAAGTGAGCATAAAAAAAGGCTGTAGTGAGTACAGCCTTCAATTTAGTTTAATTGCCCGGATTTTGCTTGGCCGGTTCATCAGCACCATCAAATTTATCTTTCACTTTATCCAGCAGTTCTTCTGCTTTTTCTATCAGATCGCCGGCTACATTTCCTGCCTTCGCTTTCAGGTCAGTAAATTTCTCAGCAGCTTTTTCTTTCAGATCACCCGCAACACTTCCTGCTTTTTCCTTCAACTCAGCAAACTTTTCTTCAGCCTGCTCTTTCAGCGCATCTATTTTTTCTTCCGCCTTATCTGCTATAACGCCTGCTTTTTCTTTGAACTCCTGTAATGTTTCTTCTGCTTTATCAGACCAGCTTTTTTCATTGTCTGTTGCTTGTGTGTTTTTAATTTCATCCATCGTTGTAAGTTTTAATTGTGAAAAACATTGAGAGCATACAAGTTAAAGCATTTGACCTGAAGAAGGAAATAGTTTCTGTTGTATCTTCCTCATCCAAAATCAATGAACATGTTCAAACGTTTCCTATATCTATTACTGCTGGCATTTGTGGGATTTATTGCCGTGATTTTATTCAATACATTTCGTTTCAGTAAAAGCATTCCTGTTTATCCCTCTGTTGCAGTAACCGGCATCAATGATTCTGCAGCTATCCATCTCAGCAGTGCCATCCAGATCCAAACAGTTTCTTTTGGTGATACATTACCTGTTGATACAACTGAGTTTTTAAAGTTCCGGGTATTTCTGGAAACAACTTATCCAACTGTACATGAAAAATTATCAAGGCAAATCATCAGCGAATTCAGTTATATCTATACCTGGAAAGGAAAAGACAGCACACTAAAACCATATGTGATCATGGCCCATTTGGATGTGGTACCGGTGGAAGCCATTGCTGAAAAGAACTGGAGCGTTCCTTCCTTCAGCGGAATGATCAAAGGAGATACGATTTGGGGAAGAGGTGCTGTTGATGATAAAGCATCGGCCATTTCTATTTTTGAAGCAGCAGAACAATTACTCAAAGAAAATTTTCAACCGGAACGAACAATCTATTTAAGTTTCGGGCACGATGAAGAAATTGCTGGCAGAAGAGGAGCTGCAAAAATTGCTGAATGGTTTATGAAAGAACAAATTCATCCGGCATTAGTTCTCGATGAAGGCGGCCAGGTTGATACCGAACATTTTCCTGAATTAAAACGTCCTGTTGCTGTGATTGGTGTAGGTGAAAAAGGATATGTAAATATTGATCTTGTAGTTGAAAAAACCGGCGGTCATTCTTCTATGCCCGCAACAGAAACTGCCATTGACATTTTAAACAAAGCCATAGCAAACGTAAGGCTGCACCAGATGCCTGCCCGAATCACTTCTCCTATTCAGCAATTGTTTCAACGCATCGGTCCCGGCGGAGGTTTTATAAACAGGATGGCCTTGAGCAATCAATGGTTGTTTGAAAGCATGCTTATCAGTCAACTGGAAAAATCAAAAGAAACCAATGCATTGATCCATACAACACTGGTGCCTACCATTGTAAAAGCAGGCATCAAAGACAATGTCATTCCATCTATTGCCAAAGCAACATTCAACAGCCGTATTCTTCCGGGAGAAACAAGTGATGATGTAGTGAAATTTGTAAAAATGGCAATCAATGATGAACGTGTTTTGGTCACCAAACAAACTATTTCATTGATGGAACCTTCAGCCACAACAAGTGCTGATCATCCGATGTTTAAAAAAATAGAAGCGCTTACTTATAAAACTGTGCCAAACGCAGTGGTATCGCCTTACCTGATGGTTGGCGCAACTGACTCCCGTTATTTCCGCAGCTTTAGTGATGCAGTGGTGAATTTTTCACCTATGACCAATGCTAAAGGATTTCATGGTATTGATGAACGCATTCCTGTTTCAGATTTGCATCGTATGATCTTCTTTTATAAAATGCTGATGACAGAAAAATAGAAGTTAGAAGTTAGTAGTTAGTAGTTAGTAACCAGCCTTCTGCATTCTGCCTTCTGCTTTAAGCCTTCTGCTTTAAGCCTTCTGCCTTCTGCCTTCACCCTTCTTCCTTCAGCATTTCATTTGTTATACCGGAAAAAATTCCGTAAACTTTGTATGTTGAATTTTCATTTAGATCTTTAATTCTTCTGTTATGGGTATGTTGCATCAACTCAACAAGTGGAGCACCACCCATCATCCCAGGTGGCTGGTGATCTTGCGTGTTGCTCTCGGCTTAAGTCTTATTTTAAAAGGCATTTCATTTATCAGTAATTCTGTAGCATTACAAACATTGCTTGAAGCAAGCGGTTTACCATCTTATGAATGGTTGGCCACAGCTATTGCATGGACGCATTTACTGGGAGGCACCTTCATGGTGATTGGGTTGTTTACGAGGTGGGTGGCGCTGGTACAAATTCCTATTCTCTTAGGAGCAATCATTTTCGTTAACGCAAAGCGTGGCATATTTGCAGGCGAATCAGAACTTGTATTGTCTGTGTTGATCTTGATGCTGCTGGTTTTGTTTTTTGCAGAAGGCGGTGGCCCGTTATCGTTTGATGATTTTTTCCGCAGGAATCCAAGATAAGATTTACAGTTTTGCCAGGTTCATATGTTTATGCAAAGAAAAATAAGCAACTGCCGTGCTTGCAATCATAAATACGGCACCTAACAAAAATGCAGAGCCCGGAAAATAAACACCATTCGATGGATGAGTGAAGTAAGCAAATGTATTGGTCATTAACGGAGGACCCAGAATGGTTGTTGCACTCATGATGCCGGTGAGCGAACCCTGCAGTTGGCCCTGTTCATTTGCAGGAACATAACCGGCCATGATGGATTGTAATGCCGGACCGCAGATACCACCCAGGCAATAAGGCACAAGAAAAACAAACATCATCCAGCTTTGTGATGCAAATGCAAACAACAACATGCCTATTGCATACAATCCTAAACCAATATAAATACTTTTTTCATTACCAAGTTTTGGATTGACAATTCTTGTTAAACCTGCCTGCACAGCACCAACCAATAAACCAACAACAGCCAGGGAAATACCAATCATACCCGTACTCCATTTAAAACGTTCAATAGTAAAAAAGCTCCAGTTACTTTGCACGGCATGTGAACCAAGATAAACTAAGAACATAGCAACTACTAACCCTGTTAATGCAGGATACTTTCTTAAGTTCCATAAGCTCACACCAGGTATAGCTCGCTTCCATTCAAACTTTCTCCTGTTTTCTTTTTTTAATGATTCAGGTAAAATAAAATAACCATATAAAAAGTTGAGCATACATAATGCACCGGCTACCATAAATGGAACCCTTGTTCCAAAGCTGCCAAGCAAACCGCCGATAGCAGGACCAATGATAAATCCTAAACCAAAAGCAGCGCCAATCATTCCAAAGTTTTTTGCCCTGTCTTCGGGAGAGCTGATATCTGCAATGTAAGCTGATGCTGCAGTAAAGCTGGCGCCGGTAATGCCTGCAACAATTCTTCCAACAAATAACCAGGCAATAGAAGGCGCAAAAGAAAGGAATACATAATCGATTGAAAAGCCAAACAGCGATGCCAGCAGAACGGGTCGGCGTCCGAACTTATCGCTGAGGTTTCCTACTAAAGGTGCAAAACAAAATTGTGTAATAGCAAAAGCAAATAACAACCACCCGCCAATTTTCGATGCTTCGCTGATGTTAACCTTGCCCAATTCTTTAATCAATCCCGGCATAACAGGAATAATAATTCCAAAACCAATTACATCAATGAGTAAAGTGATGAAGATAAAACCGATTGCTGCATTACGGGTGCCTGCCATAAAAATAATTGAGCTGCAAAGATGATTTTTTTTATACTATTGATGTACGTTTTTTTGCCTGCGTAAAACCTTTGCATAAAAAAGAAGCAACAACTTTTTTAAGCTATTGCCTCTTCTATCTTGTGCATTCTTTATTACATCGTACTTCGTACTTCTTACATCGTAATTTGAATTACGCTCTTTTCTTCACCGCTGTTTTTGCAGCAGGTTTTTTCTTGGCTAATACATCAATCACTTTGCTGAATGCATTTACATTCACCGGACCGCTGTATACTTCGTCATTGATGTAAAAGTATGGAACATCTTTAATTCCTTTATTAGCGCCTTCTAATAAATCTATTCGCACACTCCATCCGTAAACAGAATCTACAAGCTTTGTCAAAAAATTCTTATCCGTAACGCCGCTTTCTTTTGCATAACCTTTCAAACTGATGGTACCTAACTGTCTGCGACGGGCAAACAATAGATTATGCATTTCCCAAAACTTGCCTTCCTGTGCTGCACCAATAGAAGCTTCGGCAGCTTTGTGGGCACGCTGATGAATTTTCATCATCGGAAAGTGACGGAAGTTAAACTGTAACTTGCCTTCATATTTCTCCATTAATTGATTCACCACTTCATTGGCCTTAGCGCAAGGCTCGCTTTCGTAATCTCCAAACATCACTAATTTAACCGGAGCTTCTTTATCGCCCACCCAGATATTCTTGGTAGGTATAATCTCAATTTCCGGTGCTTTACTATGTGCCATATCTTCTTCTTTTCTTTATAAATGAATAATAAATCCTGTCCTTTTATACTATAACAATCCAATCGTTAACTTGTTGTTTCCTCTACGTTTTCTTTTGTTAAAGTGCTGCCTGTAGGTTCATTTCTGAATACCACAACCCCGTCAAAGACGTCGGCAACGACTGTTTTGGTTTTATCAATATCACCAGCTAAAATCTTCCGGCTCAATCCATTGATGATCGCCTTCTGGATCAATCGCTTTAGGGGTCGGGCGCCAAACTGGGGGTCAAAGCCATGTTCGGCAAGGAATTCAAGGGTATAATCTGTAAAATCCAACTTGATTCCGCTTTCAGCAACCATTTTCTGAAGATTGCTCAACTGAATGCGGATGATGGATTTAATTTCCTTACGCAGTAGCGGCGCAAACATAATGATTTCATCCACACGATTCAAGAATTCGGGCCTAATTGTTTGTCGCAAAAGGGTCATAACCTCAATTTTGGCCAAATCGGTTGCTTTTAAGATCTCTTCATCAGTGGAAACGCCCTCAAAAGCCTCACTAATCAGGTGACTACCAATATTACTGGTCATAATGATGATGGTATTCTTGAAATTCACCAGCCTGCCTTTATTATCGGTAAGGCGGCCATCATCCAGTACCTGCAATAATATATTCCATACATCCGGATGAGCTTTCTCGATTTCATCGAGTAACACCACACTGTAGGGTTTACGGCGAACGGCCTCTGTTAACTGGCCTCCTTCATCATAACCCACATAGCCCGGAGGTGCACCCACCAATCTTGAAACAGTATGTTTTTCCTGGTACTCGCTCATATCAATCCTTGTCATCATGCCTTCATCATCAAACAAATATTCTGCTAATGCTTTTGCCAATTCGGTTTTACCAACGCCGGTTGTGCCAAGAAATATAAATGAACCTATTGGTTTTTTGGGATCACTTAACCCTGCCCTGCTTCTGCGTATTGCATCGGCTACTGCTGTGATAGCTTCATCCTGACCAACCACACGATCATGCAATTCAACTTCGAGGTGTAGCAATTTTTCCTTTTCACTTTGTAACATCCTGGCTACAGGAATACCCGTCATCTTCGCAATATTCGCTGCAATATCTTCTGCATCCACTTCCTCTTTCAGCAAACGTTTTTCACCACTTGTTTCAATTTCCCGGGTTAAGGTTGTAATCTGCGCTTCCTGTTCTTTTATTTTTCCATAGCGGATCTCTGCAACCAAACCATAGTTACCTTCCCGTTCTGCACGTTCGGCCTGCATCTTGAGGTTTTCAATTTCTGCTTTGGCATTCTGTACTTTCTCAACTAATTCTTTTTCTGTTTTCCATTTTGCTTTCAGTGTATCACGGTCAACAGAAAGATTAGCGATCTCGGTGTTGAGTTCTTTTAATTTACTTTCATCATTTTCACGTTTGATGGCTTCACGTTCTATTTCCAACTGTCGGATCTGGCGTTCCAATTTATCCAGCTCTTCCGGCATGCTGTTCATTTCCAAACGGAGCTTGGCAGCACTTTCATCAATGAGGTCAATAGCTTTATCCGGTAAAAAACGATCGGTGATATAACGTGTACTCAATTCAACAGCAGCAATAATAGCTTCGTCTTTAATACGCACATGATGATAGGTTTCATAACGATCTTTTAATCCACGCAAAATGGAAATGGCATCTTCCATATTAGGTTCATCGATCATCACTTTCTGAAAACGGCGTTCCAATGCTTTATCTTTTTCAAAAAACTTTTGATACTCGTTCAAGGTTGTTGCGCCAATGGCACGAAGTTCACCTCTTGCCAATGCAGGTTTTAAAATATTGGCTGCATCCATGGCACCATCGCCACCACCTGCACCAACCAATGTATGAATTTCATCAATGAACAAAATAATTTCACCATCGCTGGTGGCTACTTCCTTCACCACACTTTTCAAACGCTCTTCAAACTCACCTTTATATTTTGCACCTGCAATGAGTTGTCCCATATCCAATGCATAAATAATTTTCGATTTTAAATTTTCCGGTACATCACCATTTACAATCCGCATGGCCAACCCTTCTGCAATGGCTGTTTTACCAACGCCCGGTTCACCAACTAAGATGGGATTGTTTTTTGAACGACGGCTAAGTATGTGTAATGTTCTGCGGATCTCTTCATCACGGCCAATAACAGGATCTAATTTACCCTGCCTTGCCATTTCAATTAAATTCTTTGCATACTTGTTCAATGCATTGAATTGTGTTTCCTGTGTTTGACTTTTTACGGTATCACCTTTTCGCAGATCTTTAATTGCAGTAAGTAATCCCTTTTCAGTTAGGCCAGCATCTTTCAACATTTTTGCAGTTGTATCATTGCCCTGTACAATGGCTAACAACAAATGTTCCGGTGTTACAAACTCATCTGCAAAACCTTTGAGCGAAGCGCCTGCACGCAAGATGACATTATTCGCTTCACGACCTACCATCTGTGCAGCTTCACCACTTGTTTTTGGTAATTTGCTGATGGCTTCATTCAATTTTGTTTCCACCAGGTTGATGGTAACATTATTTTTCTTGAGCAGGTATTCCACTGGACTATCTTCCTGATCTAATAATGCTTTTAGCAGATGCTCCGTTTCAATATTTGTGTTCTGCGCATTAAATGCCAATTGTTGTGCCTGTTGCACAGCCTCGGCTGCTTTAATGGTAAAATTTCCTAAGTTCATATTGTAATGTTGTTACGTGTATAAAGTATGTTCAGCTCAGCGACTCCTGCATTTTTGTTAAAACATTTTCTACTGTTATTCAAATGCTGCATTGCAAAAGCTGAATGAACTAAATTTGTTTGAACTTGATTTTTACACCTTGTTCCTTATTTTTCCTGTTATGAGGCTGCAAATCACTATCCAAAAATAAATTCAGAAAGAATGTCATATAAAGAAGTATTAATCCGCCCCAAAGTCAGTGCCACCTTGATTTTCATGTTAATATTACAGGTCTGCTATGCACAACAGGACTTTTCAAAAGTTACCACTTGGGTAAATACCAACCTACCCGATCTTGGAGGTCGTGCGGTGATGATGATTTATAAAGACGGGAAAATAGTTTACAACCAAAGTTTTAACAAACTCAGTAAGCAACAGGAAAATCGAGCAAAGGTCCGTTCAAAAGTTACCGGTGCCGATGAAGAATACCTGCTGCGTGAATATGCCGATACCACCCGTGAACGTGTTGCCAGCAGCAGCAAATGGTTTACTGCTGCATTGGCCATGACCTATATCGATGAAAACAAAATGCGGTTGAATGATTCTATTGGTAAATTTTTACCTATCATGAGTAAATATGGAAAAGGAAACATTCGTGTATGGCAATGTCTTAGTCATTTAACCGGCATTCAATCGGGCGGACTTCGTGATATGGTGGAAGGATTTAAAAATATAAAGACGATGAGTGCAGCAATGGAACAGATTGCGATGTTACCTATGGAGGGAACACCCGGTAAAACATTTCATTACAGCAATACCGGTTTGCAGATCGTTGCAGGCATTATAGAAAAAATAAGCGGTAAAGATTTTGAAACAGCATTTAACGAACGTATTGCACAACCTCTTGGTATGAAGAACACCGACTTTGGTAAAAAAGGCGTGCCACTTGCAGCAGGTGGTGCATATAGCACAGCAGAAGATTATATGAAGTTCCTAGTCATGATAATGAACGAAGGTGAATTCAATGGTCAGCGCATCATCAGTAAAGCACTCATCAATCAAATGCAAAAGAATAGGGTTGGCAGCGATGTGGTCATCATCAACACACCAGCCGAAGCCGGTACCTGGGGTTATGGTTTTGGTGAATGGGTAATGGATACTCCCTTAGCTGTTGCTGATAAAAAAGATGCTATGCCCGATAGTAAACGAAGCAATGCTGTTACAAGCCCGGGGTTGTTTGGAAGTTTTCCCTGGGTGGAGAATGAAAAAAAATATTGCGCTTTTTTGTTTTTGTATAATCTTCAAAACAAAGGAAGGAATACAAAGTATAAAGAGTTGAAGGGAATTGTAGATGGAGTGTTGAGATAAGAAAAATTTATTTTTTTATGATGTTGACGATGATCTTTGCGTTGGCAAATAAGGTTGTTGTACATTAGATGGAAGGACAATTATTATTTAAACAAATTGTAGTGTAAAAAAAACTTAAACCACAATAATGTCAGCACTTAAACAATATGATGTTTTTATTCTTAAAAGAGACATTAATCCCGAGATAACAAAGGGGATGCAAGGTGTTATACTGGAAATCTGGGATAATGACAATTATGAAGTGGAATTTGTAAAAGAAGATGGAACAAATTTTGAGTTTCAGGGTAAGTCTACGTTTAATATTGACAGTTCCAATATAGATGAAGTAATTTGGACGATTCCTAATTAGTCCAAGCATTTAAACCATAGAATTTTTATGCCTTGTTTTTGTTTTACAATGATCATCATTGCACTAATGATAAATAATGTAAAAAGCCCGCCGTTGTTGTGTGTCTGCCTGCCGGCAAAGGCAGGTTTTCATCAACCACACATATACTTCATAACTTCCTACTATTGTCTCCTATGTGTAAGAAACATGAACCTGTATTTCATACGGTTAGTCATAAGACGCAACCTTGGCTTGTATGTTTTTACAGTTATACCAACAGCGGCGAATGATACACTCGCCTTTTTAAAATAATTATAATTTATTGGTGGCATGGTAATTGTTTAATATAGAATTAGACAAATTGTAAAACATAAACCTTACTTCTTGTCAAAATTTCAAATATGAAATTCTAACAACAATACAACTACATATGTATTGTTTAGTTCAGCAACAAATTTTTTGTATTCTCAACAACAAATTCCGGAAGTTAAAAATTGCAAATAAAACCGCAATTGTTATTAGCCTTATTTTTTAAATTCTGTTGTAGCAATTATCTGCATTATTATTCATATACTTTTCATGTATTGTGTTAATCAGTTTTTATTATACTGATCAATTTTTTACCGGTTTTAAATTAATACAGTTAAAAGGAAGCATTCAGTTTCTACGTCACACATATTAAACATATATAATCATGAACATTAAAAAATTAACAGTACCTGCAATAGTGTCATTATTGATGATATTCACCGCAGGATGTCAAAAGGAAGTAACAACCCCCGAGGCTGATTTGCATTCAAAACAATCTGCTTTGTTTGCACCTAAAACAATATTCATCGAAAGCGAACAACAATTACAGGCAGTTAATCTTGGCCTTGCAGGCGAATTTACAATTCTGTCTAAATCAGGTATTACAGATGTGTATAAATCTTCTGTAACAGGTGATGTAGGCACCAGCCCAATTACCGGTGCGGCCATTGGTTTAACTTGTACAGAAGTAGTGGGTAATATTTATTCCGTTGATGCAGCCGGTCCCCTTCCCTGCAGATTAACCAATGCCACCAGGTTAACTTTAGCTGTGGGGGATATGCAAACTGCTTATACCGATGCAGCAGGACGTGTTAACCCGGATTTCATTAATCTTGGAGCTGGGGATATTGGTGGTAAAACACTTACCCCGGGTCTTTATAAATGGACATCTCCTCTGCTCATTCCAACTGATATTACAATTTCAGGTACCAGTACTGATGTTTGGATATTTCAAATATCGGGAACATTAAATGTAAGTTCCGCAGTAAGAATAACCCTGAGTGGTGGTGCGCAGGCAAAAAATATTTTCTGGCAAATTGCTGGTGCAGTTAGCTTAGGTACTACAAGCCATTTTGAAGGTATCATTTTAGGACAAACCGGAATTAATATGAAAACCGGAGGAACAATCAATGGACGATTACTTGCACAAACAGCAGTAACGCTTCAAATGAATACCGTAACAAATCCATAATAATTTTTAGTGAATCAAGTACTTTAAATGGGCTGCTGTAAAAAGCAGCCTTTTCTTTTATGACTTTGTTGCTGTTATATAAACAGCATCCTACTCACATTCAAGTTTGCATGACTTTGCCAACGCATATTTATAGTACCCTAAATAAAAGCAACTAAACAATCATAATTGTGTGAATCTTGTAACTTATTCTCCAAGTTATATAAGGATTTAAATATTACAAGGCTAACTAACCTTTGTGGCTTCATTATTGTCTTCATAGCTTAAAATAAATAAAATGAAAGAGAACTTAACAGCCAACGCATCTATCAGCCTTGATGTTACATTATCAAAAGTTTGGGAGGCACTTACAAATCCCAAACTCATTAAGCAATATATGTTTGGTACGGAAGTAACTTCTGACTGGAAAGAAGGAAATCCCATCACATGGAAAGGAGAGTATAAAGGGAAATCATATAAGGACAAAGGAGTAATCAAAAAGATTGAGGCAAACAAAATATTGCAGCACACCTATCTCAGTGGTATGTCGGGTAAAAAAGATAAGCCCGAAAACTATGTAACGGTTACTTATAAATTGTCTAAAGATGATGATAAAACATTGTTATCTCTTTCGCAAGACAATAATGAAAATGAAAAAGCGAAAGAGGGCAGCATAAAAAACTGGAACGATGTTCTAGAAAAGCTAAAAGAAGTTGTTGAGAAGAAATAAAACTGTTTTACTTTCAAAATAATTTATAATAAGTTTCAAATAATTTAAAAAACAAAAAAATGGAAAACAATTTATGGATTAATCTACCAGTTAAAGACATTAGTAAATCAAATGCATTCTTTACTGAACTTGGCTTTATACTGAACCCAGAATTTAGTAGTAAGGATGCTTCAACTTTCATTGTAGGAGATAATAAAGTTGTCGTAATGCTTTGTGAAGAGCCTGCATTTAAAGGTTTTGCACAAAGCGAAATTGCAAACACAAGCAAGGGAACTGAAGTGTTGTTTTCAATTGGGGCATCAAACCATAAAGAAGTGGATGAAATGGCTACCAAGGCAGTAAAAGCAGGAGGCAAAGTTTTTGCCGAGCCGGGAGCCAAAGATGGTTGGATGTATGGCTGTGGCTTCTCTGACTTGGACGGACACAGATGGAACAGCCTTTATATGGATATGAGCAAGATGCCGAAGAAGGAACTATAGATGAAGAGAATTTTAAAACTTTTCGTGTGATAAATACTTACAACTAAAAACGAAATTTTATGACAACAAAAGAACTTCTTGAAACCTACTACAAAGGTTTTGCAGAAAAACAAGGTTGGGAACCCGTAATCTCTGATGACTTCAAATTTGTGGGTGGCGACATGACAAAGACAGAGCCAATCATAGGCAAACAAGCATATATTGACATCATCAAACGCTTCTCAGGATTATTTCAGAACATGCGGGTTAAAGAAATGATAATTGACGGCGACCATGCTTGTGTAATTGAAAACTACGATATGTATTTCCCAATGGAAATAGCATTAATGGCAACGTTGCAACAATATGGAAAGCAAAGAATGACAAGCTTGATTCACTAACTATATTTTTTGACACATCAACTTTCCAAGTCAATACAAAATAGAAAAGCTATTATAAATTATGGCTT
>JBKJNM010000190.1:0-2752 GCA_046593655.1 Lacibacter sp.
GCCTTCCAGTTGTTTATTAAGGCCTGTACCAATAATGGCATCAATTACAACATCCGTATGTGTTAACTGCGGAAAGAATTCAGCGGTTTGCAAAAAATGAATATCGGCAGTTACATCATGCAGTTTTTGCAGGTTGGTTTGAAAATCATCCGTGCCCTTATTGCCAAATTCAAGTATATATACAGTAACCTTTAATCCTTTCTGCAATAGCAATCTTGCAATGGCCAATCCATCAGCACCATTATTTCCTTTGCTGCAAAAAAAATGCAAGTGTTCTTTGCCATAGTTATTATGAATGATCCATTCAGCGCATTTGGCCGAAGCCCTTTCCATTAAATCAATGGAGAGGATAGGTTCATGTTCAATGGTATAAGCATCCCATGCCCTAATTTGATCTGCAGAAAAAATTTTCATGTTCTAAAGTTAACGAGTTGTGCTATTAGTCTTGATTGGTTTAAATAAATTCTTCGTGAACTTTGTGTATGGCTTTGTGTTCTTTGTGCTATAAAAAAATCTAAAAACAAAAGTAACAGCATTAAGAACTCAAAAAATAAAAGGCCCGATTTAATCAGACCTTTCAAGAGACCACGAGAACACAATTATTTTTTAAGAAAGGAAAACCGAACCGATACTGCAACTGTTGCAGCTCTGAAACGAACCGATTCAATAAGCGTTAACTCTGGCTTCCAGTCAACAGATAAGTTAATTGGAACTTCTGTGAACTGATAATCGATACCGGCAATACCGGTGATACCGAAATTATCAAAGCCTCTGAAACCAACAAAAGCTCCACCACCATAATACCAGCTTAAATTCGGAACGGTATTGATAGGGTTGAATACTTCATACAACACGCCAAGCGAAAGCGGATCTCTCAAATTGAAAATGACTTCAATGGCTTTGTTATTATTAAAATGATAACGGTAACTAATCCCGGTTGAAACTACCTGGTCGGCACTGCCCAAACGAACACCAGCCTGGTGACGGTATTGTGCATCGGCATGTGTGCAGCAAATAACCACAGTAATATATGTGAGGAGTGTAATTTTTTGAAGCATTATTTTTAAGTTGCCGTTGCACATTCTAACATGATGCCTACGCATTTTATTACTTTCCTTTTGTGAAATATTTAAACCATACATAAGCGAAGATGATGGCAATGATAGTTGCAAACATAACGGCCATCTTGCTTATATCTTGTGTGAAAGAATCCTTAAAAGCAAGCATGGAAATAAAAATGCTCATGGTAAAGCCAATGGCAGCGAGTAATCCAAGCCCAATCATATGATTCCAATTGATGCCTTGTGCAAGTTCACCCCACTTCATTTTTACAGTGATCCAGCAAAACAAAACAATACCGATAGGTTTACCTAACATCAATCCAAAAATAATTCCGAGACTTAAACTGTTACTGAGATGCTGTACAAAACCTGCAGGAATAAGAATAGCCGTATTAGCTAAAGCAAAAAGAGGAATGATGAGAAAGTTGGCATAATTATGAATGCTATGTTCAATTGAACTCAGCTTATAAACAGGAATTGTAAAAGCAAACAATACACCGGCAATGGTTGCATGTACCCCTGAATTAAAAAAGCAAAACCACAAAGCAATACCAAGAATGAAATTCCAGAAACCAAAAGGAAGTTTATAATAATTCCATATAAGCAACACGCCAAACAATAATAAACCAATGAGCAAATAAACTAAATGAAGTGTGCTTGTATAAAAAGCTGCAATAGCAACAATGGCACCCAGGTCATCAATAATAGCCAAAGCTGTAAGAAATATTTTTAATGCAACCGGCACCCTGCTTCCTAATAACGAAGCAACCCCTAATGAAAAGGCAATATCAGTCGCCATAGGAATACCCCATCCATTACTGAATGGAGTATTAATGTTGAAAAGGATATAAATGAATGCTGGCACCAGCATTCCACCCAAAGCGCCTACAACAGGAAGAATCGATTGTTTGATGGATGAAAGTTCACCAATGATTAATTCCCTTTTAATTTCCATGCCCACAAGGAAAAAGAAAACAGCCATTAATCCATCATTGATCCAATGTAAAACAGAATGGGGCAGGGTAGAAGCAAAATGAACCTCTGTATTCCAGAACGTAATATAAGCAGCTCCCCACCAGGTATTACTTAGCAACAGGGAAACAACTGTACAGATAATAAGGATGATGCCAACAGCCCGACTGTCCTGAATAAATTCAAGAAGGGGAGAAATAAATGTTCGTTTCAGGAAATTAAAAGGCATGGATGAAGATAAAACAGAAAGGTGAAGGATGAGAGATGAATGATGAATTATTAGAGATGGGTGTACTCTTGTTTCTTCTCCATTTAGCTTTAAGAATTTTTCTTACTAAAACAACTCCAGTTTATTTTTTGGCCGTTTATTATCGAGCCATTGAAAGCCCTGCAGCTTTTTTTGAGCTTCGGGTAATTTGCGGATAGGGAAAGTCGTTCCTTTTACAGAACTAATAAATTTTACTTTATTTATATTCTTTTTTTCAAAATACATATCTATGATATCCGCTGTGCTGCGGTTCATGCCAACAAACGCACTGTCATTATCCTGTGCATAGTAAATGCTTTCGGCTGTTCCTTTTGCTCTAACATAATCCAATTGCCCATCTAAAAAATAACCGTTGATGGTACGTCCTTTGATCTGGTTATAGAACTCTGCTGAATGTTTTACATCCTGAATCATCAACGCATTTTCAAAAACATAGAGCCTTTTTGGTTTC
>JBKJNM010000023.1:0-4874 GCA_046593655.1 Lacibacter sp.
ATTTTCTTTGATGCACCTTTTATTGCACCGGTACTTACCTGTCCGGCTAATATTGTTGCATCGAATAATCCCGGCTTATGTTCAAGATCGGTTTCATTTGCAGCAGGTGTAACGGGTACACCGGCACCGGTTGTAACGTATAAAATTGGAAACACAACCATTACATCTCCACATGTATTCCCGGTAGGAACCACCACGGTAAATGTGAGTGCAATCAATGGAGGGGGATTTGCTACCTGTTCATTTACTGTAACAATTAATGATACAGAAGCGCCTGTTATAAGTAATGTAAGTGTGAGCCCTGCTATACTCTGGCCTCCGAATCATAAAATGAAAGATGTAACGGTTAATTACAGCAGCACTGATAATTGCCCGGGCCCCATCACTTGTGCTTTAAGTGTTTCAAGCGATGAGCCTGTTAATGGATTGGGTGATGGTAATACATCTCCTGACTGGATAGTAGTGAACAATCACCTGGTTAAATTAAGAGCAGAACGCTCAGGAACAGGTGATGGAAGAGTTTATACGATCACCATCAGATGTACCGATCAGTATGGTAATACAGGAATTGCAACAGCAACTGTTTTAGTACCACATGATATGTCGCCAAGGCCATCTCCAAATGCAATAACTGATCGTGAGGTTGAAGCTGGTAATTTTTCAGTGGAGGTTCTCAGCAATCCGGCAAGGAATTATTTTACACTTCGTATTCAACCTGGTAACAACAGTTTTGAATTGGTTACTGTAAGATTGTTTGATATGACCGGCAGAGTAGTAGATGCAACAAATAATGCTTCCGGCGCACAAATAATCAATGTAGGCAGCACACTCAAGGCAGGTATTTATTTTGCTGAAATAAGACAAGGTAATGTAGTACGACAAGTAAAACTTGTGAAGATGGATTAGTTTTTTTTGAACGTTTATTTTATTAAGAGGCGGTACTGTTTTAGTGCCGCCTCTTTAATTTATCTTTTGTTTTGTTCAAAAATATTTTTTTTGCAAAAAAATCCTGCATGGCTGATATAAACCTGTTTTAATGGTCTGGCCGCATTAAGCGGCCTGACCTGTAGGCTGCTTTGTATCAGTGCCGCCTCTTTAATCTTATTATTTATTTTACTACCTAACTGATACAAAAAAAGACCACCATTTCCGATGATCCTTTACATTGATGGTTTGGGAAACTGTTTAAATGGACTGGCCGCTTTGAGCGGCCTGACCTTGCAAGCGAAGTATTAAATATCAATTGCTTCACCATAAGCAGCAGCGGTTGCTTCCTTCAACGCTTCACTCATAGTTGGGTGAGGATGTACACCATTGAGGATTTCATGATAGGTGGTTTCTAACTTACGTGCAACAACTACTTCTGCAATCAGCTCTGTTACACCTGCTCCAATCATGTGTGCTCCAAGGAACTCACCATACTTGGCATCAAAAATAACTTTTACAAAACCATCGGTATTGCCTGATGCACTTGCTTTACCACTGGCCATAAACGGAAACTTGCCCACCTTCACTTCAAAGCCTGCATCTTTTGCAGCTTTCTCAGTATAACCAACACTTGCAATTTCAGGTGTGCAATAAGTACAACCGGGAATATTGTTATAATCCATTGCTTCGGGAGCATGGTTATATTTCTTTTCCATGTAAGCAATATGCTCGGCGGTATTAATGCCTTCTTTACTTGCAACGTGAGCTAAAGCCTGTCCGGGTGCAACATCACCAATGGCATAAATGCCGGGTACATTTGTTTGTCCGTATTTATCAACAACCACTTTTCCTTTTTCTGTTTTAATGCCATTTTCTTCCAGGCCAATTTTTTCAATATTAGCTACAACACCTGCTGCACTTAATAAAATATCCGCTTCGAGTGTTATTTCCCCAGTTGCTGTTTTTACTTTGGCTTTTACACCTGCGCCACTTGTATCAACACTGGTTACTTCGGCGCTGGTCATAACAGTGATTCCTTTTTTCTTGAATTGCTTTTCCAGTTCTTTGGAGATGTCCTCATCTTCAACGGGAACAACTCTTGGCATAAATTCAACAATGGTGATCTTTGTTCCCATGCTGTTGTAGAAATCAGCGAACTCGCTGCCAATAGCACCACTTCCTACAACAATCATTGAGGTGGGTTGGGTTGCTAATACCATGGCTTCACGATAACCAATGATCTTTTTACCATCCTGGGGCATGGAGGGTAGCTCACGGCTACGGCCACCCGTAGCAATCACAATATATTTTGATTCAACTGTTTGTTTTTTTCCATCAGCAGCAGTTACTTCGAGTTTGCCTTTGCCGGCAATTTTTCCATAACCCATGATCACATCAATCTTGTTCTTCTTCATCAAAAAAGTAACACCCTTGCTCATTTTATCAGCTACACCACGACTGCGTTTTATAACCGCACCGAAATCATGTTTCACATCAGTAGCGTTGATGCCATAATCGGCACTGTGTTTCATATAATCATATACTTGTGCACTTTTGAGCAGGGCTTTGGTTGGGATACAACCCCAGTTTAAACAAACACCACCGAGACTTTCCTTTTCAACAATTGCTACTTTTAAACCAAGTTGTGATGCACGGATAGCCGCTGGATAACCACCGGGACCACTACCGAGAACAATTACATCGTATGCCATTTTCTATAATTTGAAAATTTGAAGATTTGAAAATTACTCATTAATCGGCTGCGAAGGTAACCTAAGGAGGTCACTTGACAAAAAGGTGGGAAAGTAGGAAAATCAACAAGGCCAGGACAAAGCAAGAGGCAACAAGGCAAAGAGTGATTGGCAGAGGTAAAAAGATGGAATGATAAATACAGAAACAACGAAGCAAAGTTTTGAGTTACTCCGCTTTTGGCATTGAGCATTCTGCTTTTTTGCATTCCTATAACAAAACAAAGCTGCTACTTTGTAAAGCTGTATTAAAATTTGTTTGTGGAAAATAATAAGCACAGCAAACCGTTTTAGTGCAAGGCAAGATTTACATTTGATTACTATTTGCCTGATGTTCGTAGTAAATAACAAAACCATATAACACACATGAATTTTTTCCTACTCCAGGTTCAAACAGCAGTTGATACCCTTAATAAAGCAGTAACTCCACCTGTTGCTCCCAAAGAAATGCATGTCATTGACCTCTTGTTTGCAGGTGGATGGATCATGCTTCCCTTGTTATTGTTGAGTGTGGGCACTGTGTATGTATTTGTAGAACGTTGGATGGCCATTAAAAAAGCTACACAGGTAGATGATAATTTCATGAACATCATCCGTGATAATATTGTGAGCGGTAATGTAACTGCCGCCAGAAATTTTGCACGCAACACGGTGAATCCTGTTGGACGTATGATTGATAAAGGACTGCAACGTGTAGGAAAACCCATTGAATATATTGAAAGCAATATGGAAAATGTGGCGCAACTTGAACTATACAAACTGGAAAGGAATGTAAGCATCCTCTCCGTAATCTCTAAAATAGCACCCATCTTTGGTTTCGTTGGTACACTGGTGGGTTTAATGCAATTGTTCTTCAACATCAATGCAACTGGTGAATATGAATTGAGTACGATTGCAGGGGGCATTTATACAAAACTCATTACTTCTATCACCGGTTTGGTGATTGGTTTAATTGCTTACCTCTTTCATAATATCCTGCACACACAGGTTGAAAAAGCAGCCAACAAAATGGAAGCTGCTGCAGCCGATTTCTTAGACGTATTACAGGAACCAACCCGTTAAACAAGTAAGCATGAAACTTAGAAAAAGAAGAGGTGAGTCATCGGAAGTGTTTACGGATGCGTTGAACGATATCCTGTTTATCCTGCTCATGTTTTTTTTAATCGTTTCTACACTGGCCAACCCCAATGTGCGGAAAGCTTCTTTGCCAAAAGCAAAAAGTAATACACGAAGTAAACAAACCGTTGTGGTAACGATTGATGCAACCAATCATTTTTATGTAGGTTCTACACCCGTAGATCCGTTGATGATGGATTCAACCCTTTCGCAAATGATCAGTGCCAAACGAAATAGTGGGGAAGAAGTAAGTATTGTGATCAATGCCGATCGTAATGCAACCATTGAAAGTTTTGCTGCTGTACTTCGTGCTGCTGACAGGTTAGGTGTAAAGGCGGTGATGAGTGTTGATAAGAAGGGAGTTCAGTAAGAAAGTTGTAAGCAGTAAGTGATAGGTTGTAAGTAATAAAATATACGAGGTACGATGTACGAGGTACGATGTAAGGAGCTTTGATGAACCAGAGTAAATATTCTTTGCTGTGTCATTATGAAAAGCTGGGGTGAAGATTCACGACTTACTTTTCACGACTTGTTTTAATCATTCGTTCATTCCCACTCATGTCTTTTCTTAATTCAACAGTAAATCCTTTTTGCTGAAACAAGTCAACGGTTTCTTTTCCAAATTGCTGATTGATCTCCACATACACAACTCCATTGGGGTTGAGATGTTGTAAAGCAAAGTCAGCTATTTTTCGATAGAACAATAACGCATCTTCATCCGGCACAAACAATGCTTTGTGTGGTTCATACTCCAGCACATGCCTGCTCATTGCATTTGCTTCGGTTGATTTAATATAAGGAGGATTGCTGACGATGATATCATACTTGCCGAGATCGTTCCATTTGGTTTCATCTAAAAAATCAAGCAACTGAAAGTTGATCTCCGTTTCATGCATCACTGCATTATTGATAGCTGTATGCAATGCTTCGCTGCATACATCAATGGCTGAAACTTCTAAGGCAGGTAAACTTTTTTTTAATGAAATTGGAATGCAGCCGCTGCCGGTGCCAATGTCCAGAATACGTAGGTACGAAGTACGAGGTACGAGGTATGCAGAGTCTTCGGTTCGTACTTCGTACTTC
>JBKJNM010000150.1:0-4116 GCA_046593655.1 Lacibacter sp.
GGTAATGGCCATGATCAATCCATCATCTGGATAAATGACTAAAAAAGCTCCGCTACCGGTGGCCACACCTCCATGATGAATTTGCTTTCTTCCGGCATTGTCAGTTTCAATACGAAACCCGATACCATAAATATTTTTTTCACCGGTTGAAAGTTTGTAAGGCGTCCATAACTGATCAACTGTTGAGGCTGTAATAAAATTATTCGCCGTTAATGCCTGTGCCATCTTTACCAGGTCAATGGGTGTGCTTAAAAAACCACCACCGGCCCATTTATTACTGTTGTCAACAAAAGGGGCATTCACCAGATTGTTAAAACGTAGTTCATAAAACCTGGTGCGGTTGGGTATAATACTGTCAGTATAATCAGCCGTTGTGTTGTGCATGTCAAGAGGTTTGAAAACTTCCTGTTGCATATAATTTATAAATGGAATACCTGAGGCACCTTCCATTGCAGCACTCAGCAAATTAAATCCATAACTCGAATAAGAATGTTTGGTGCCGGGTTTAAAAAGTAAACTATCATCTTTGAAAATAGCAATGCTTTCTTTTACAGAGTAGTATGTTTTGCTGTTGAGTACTTCATTCATATTGGCGTAATGCCTTACACCTCCTGTATGACTGGTAAGATGCCGGACTGTGAGTGTATATTTTTTTAATGGAAAATAAGGAACATAATTTTGCACGGAGCTGTCAAGATTTATTTTACCTGCATCCATGAGCCGTGCCAACCCCACAGCGGTAATGGCTTTCGATACACTGCCCACTCTGAACTTTGTATTGAGCCGAACAGGAGTTTTATTTTCAAGGTCACTATAACCAAAACTTTCGGCCCAGATGATTTTACCATTCTTGCTGATACAAACAGAAATTCCCGGAATCTTTTTTACTGTCATTAATGCAATTACCGAATCTCTTGCTTCCTTGATGACAGCGGTAAATTGTTTATCTGCATAAACCGTTTGGTTTTCATTAATTGACTGACTATATCCTGCAGAAACAAAAGAGAGAAATACAATAAGGAGAATGTTTTTCATGCAATGGTTGGTTCTATTGGTAAACTGGTTGCTTAAATTTTAACTGCAGTGCCCGTTGCTACTACCATGAGCATACTGCCACCGCTGCCCACTGTTTCAAAATCGAGATCAACTCCCACAACAGCATTGGCGCCCATTGCCTGTGCTTTTTGGGTTAATTCACTTAATGCACTTGTTCTTGCTTCTTCAATTACACGTTCGTAAGTACCACTGCGTCCGCCCACAATATCACGGATGCCGGCAAAAATATCTTTGAAAATATTGGCACCAATAATGGTTTCGGCTGTTACAATGCCGATGTACTGCTGAATGGGTTTGCCTTCTATTGTAGGGGTTGTTGTGAGTAACATGGTTTTTTTGTTTAAAGGTACGATGCCGTACAAGATAAGGGGTTAAAGAAAATCTTATTATTACAGGAAACTGGTTTCACACATTTTGCAGTGTTAGCATTTATTTTCTATATTGGCGCTGTTTATGAATTTTCTCAAAACCCAATTACGCCAGATCTGCGTTGGATTGCTGCTGTTTAGTTTTCATTTGTACCCGGTGCAGGCACAAACGACCGTACTTAATGCAAACGAAATAATTAGCCAGTTAACAAACTATTCTAAAAACGATATTTTCTACGAATATGATTTAGTGGAGCAAATTGCCAAAAGCGGACAATCAGAAAATATTTTTCGTGAGGTGGAAGCAAAAGCAGACAACCACCATTTGCGTGCAAGGATTTATGTATTAAAGGCTGCCGTTCTTTATTATGAAGATGTAAAACCAGATTACAATAAATTAAAGGAAGTCCGTGCAAGCTCTTCTGTGAAAACCATCATTTTAGCACTGTACGTAAAAGCAATGAACGAAGCCTATTTATCCGGCGATGAACGGCTGATTGCACAAACAAGTATCATTTATGGCCAGCATTGCGCTGTGCTGAAAGAACTCGAGTTAGCTGTAACATACACAGTAAATGGGTTAGAACTAAATGAGAAACTGGGAATTGAAAACATACCACATGATTACATGGTGGTGGGAGAGATTTTTTATAAAATAAGAGAGTATAACGAGTGTATAAAGAATAGTATAAAGGCGTTTAAAATGTATGAACTACGTAGAGAACGGGGCGATACCGCACGAATGATGTTCACCAGTAACACAGCAGCCCTTGGTTACCATCGTCAGCAACAATACGATTCAGCTTTTTTCTGGTATCGTTTATCGCTTAAAATGGCAACTGCATTAAAGCTGAATGTTTGGAACGGAATCATTGGGGGCAACATGGGGCAAATTTATTATGAGCAAAAAAAATACGATACGGCACTTGTTTTATTTCAATCGGATTCTAAGTTTAGTAAAGAAGTAAAGCTGTACGATAATGCTGCCAATTCGCTGCAGTGGGCAGCCCGCACAGAGGTTCGGTTAGGAAATACTAAAACTGCCTTGCAATATGTAAGAGAAGCTTTTAGTCTTTTGGAGCATACCCCCGAAATGTTCTATTTGCGCAACACCTACTATACTGCCATGGATGTATTTAAAGCAATGGGTGTTTACGACAGTGCTTTTTATTTTAATTCAAAATATGGAGCTTTGAACGATTCATTGGAAAGAGTAATTGCCTTAAGCGGCATTACCGTTTCCAAAGCAAGAGCTAATGATGAAAAAAGCAGGTATAGTATTCAATCTTTACAAAAGGAGAAAGAGAAACAGTTATTCCAGCGTAATATCTTAATTGCTGCAATTATACTGTTGGGCATTGTTGGTTTCCTGGTTATAACAAGGCAGCGCCTGAAAGCAAAGTTGCAGGTAGAGAGGATGGGACAGGAAAAGCAACGCATGGAGCAGGAGATGGCATCTGCCCGTGAGCAATTAAAAATGTTTACCGCAAATATTGTAGAGAAAACAAGCCTCATTGAAAAACTGGAAGAACAGATAAAAGGTAGCGGCGTATCTGCCGGACAACAATTACTGATAAATGAAATTAGCCAGCAAACCATATTGACAGAAGATGACTGGATTAAATTTAAATTACTCTTCGAAAAAATTTATCCCTCTTTTTTTCAGCAACTTAAACAAAAGACTGCAGACATTACAGTGGCCGAACAACGGATGGCATGTCTTACCCGCCTGCAATTAACCAGCAAACAAATGGCCGCCATGCTTGGCATCTCCGTTGACAGTGTACATAAAACAAGGCAGCGGTTACGTCAAAGACTTCAGCTAGGCTCCGATGCGAACCTCGATGATTATATTTCCGGAATCTAACAAACTAACGGTGTGGAGCAGGCTAAGAATGGATTTTTGGAAATTGTCCGGTTTTTGTTCAGCGGTATAAACGCTTTATGTTTGAAGCCTGTACTACTTTCATATCCCAAACAATTCATGCATTGAAATTGCTGAGCACGGTTTACCCAAAACCCAACTTGCAGTAACATCTTTGTTGAAAACAGGTAAACGGTTATCCATCGTTTTAAGACTGTTCAAACCTGCATCTTACTTTTTTCTCTTGTTGATAAGATCAAATATCAAAACCCATTTTCGAGTGGGTTTTCTTTTTTGTAAGTACTGTTGCTGCATTGATACAACTCCATCAATTCATAAATCAAAATTTAAATTAATAGACACTGCTGCATTAATGCATTGAAAATAAGAACATTTCATGAAGCTGTCCGGTACTTGTCTGGTACATGTCAGCCTTTTGTACAGGTGTATGTCAGGCTTTTGTCGCTTCAAATACTTGCATTGACCCTTCTATGCCAGCTACCTTACAACAGTAAATTTTTAATCTGAAACTGCATGTATGAGAAAAAAAGATTGGACAATGCTGGTATTGATTATGGCCGTGCTGCTCCTCATCCTCATCGTGTATTTCATTTTTGAAAAAAGAATTGAAGCAATTCCTGATAAGATCAACTAACAGATTCGATACCCTACGTTAACCAACCTAAACTTTTTCTTAATAACCAAATTTCAATGTATGAACAAAACTCAAATGACTGGCAAGCTCGTTTCAAAATATACTACGATCTCGCTTTATTATGATAGTTTAAAAAGCTTGTTAGGCAAAGCCTTATTTCAAGTATGGTGGTC
>JBKJNM010000263.1:0-2956 GCA_046593655.1 Lacibacter sp.
AAAATTGTCTGAATCAGGATTTACAAGATTAAAAGATGAACAGGATTTAATAAAAAAAGAAATCCTTCAATCCTCAAATTCTGAAAATCCTGATTCAGACAAAGGTGAATTGCCGAACGGATGGAAGAAAATTAACCTTAATGAGATTGCAAAAGTTGTTTCTGGGTTTGCTTTTAAAAGCACAGATTTTGTAAGTGATGGAATTACTGTAATTAAGATATCAAATATTGGGTACTCAGAATTTGTTTGGAAAGACCAGCAATACTTGCCTAAAGAGTTTTTAAAATCCAATTCGGATTTCATAATTAAGGGAGGTGATTTACTAATTGCTTTAACTCGTCCAATTACAAATAATACGACCAAAACTTGCAGGTATCCTTTGAAGACGTCTAATGGTTTATTAAATCAACGTGTAGCTTGTTTAAAAGATTTGAAAATAAATAATACTTATTTATTCATGTATTTACAAACAACAGAATTTAAAGAATATATAAGAACAAAATTTTCTGAAACATTGCAGCCAAATCTTTCGCCTAAGGATTTAGCGCTAACATCAATTCCCTTTTGTTCTGATAATGAACAACACAACATCGTCCAAGCCATTGAAAGCCGCTTCAGCGTAGCCGATAAAATGGAAGAAAGCATAACCCAAAGCCTGCAACAGGCCGAGGCATTAAGACAAAGTATTTTAAAAAAAGCGTTTGAAGGAAAATTAATTTAAACAGCATGAATGTAATCAGCAGAAGTGCCATTACCATCACCCACAAAAAACCATTTATAGATTGGAACAATGCCTTGTTTCCGGATTTGCCTATGCAGGAAAATATGCTGGGCGAATCTAAAACCTATTTAATAGATGAATTATTTAATAATGCAGGCGATGTAATAAAAAAGCATTACAAACAAATATTTGAAACAGAGCTGGAAGGTATTTGTATAGATGAAAATGAATGGCCGGCCAAAAGGACTTTTAAACTGTTTAACGAATGGTTTAGCTACGAGATTAGTGATTGGGTAATGGATTTAAGTAAAAAGGATATGTTTAGCGAATAAGAATAAGACAAAGTATTTTAAAAAGGCGTTTGAGGGGAGGTTAGTGTAAATTTATCAGGTAGCAACAATTGCATAAAATGCAACAGTTCGGAAATTCCGGATAGTTCAAAAAGATAACAATGATAGAAATAGAAATATACAAATCAACTGATAACAAAATTGAACTTCAGGTTAATCTTGAAAATGAAACCGTTTGGCTTACTCAAAAGCAAATGGGTGAATTATTTGGTAAGAGCCGTGTTACTATTACAGAACATATTGTAAATGTTTTTAAAGAAGGGGAACTGAAAGAAAGTTCAGTATGTCGGAAATTCCGACATACTGCAAAAGACGGCAAATCATACGAAGCACAATATTACAATCTGGATGTTATTATTTCTGTTGGCTATCGTGTAAAATCAAAACAAGGCACACAATTTCGTCAATGGGCAACCCAGCGTTTGAAAGATTATTTGGTAAAAGGATATGCCATAAATGAGACAAGATTAAAAGAAGCAAAAAACAAATTTCAGGAATTTAAGCGGGCAGTGGCTTTATTAGAAAAGGTAGCCAATACAAAAGAACTTTCGGGTAATGAAGCGCAGGGCCTGCTAAAAGTGTTGAATGATTTTACGGTGGCGCTGGATATTTTAGATCAGTACGATCACCAGACATTAAAAATCCGGAAAACAAAAAGCAAAGAAGTTTTCCGCATTTCTTACAGGGAAGCAATGAAAGCGATAGGCGAATTAAAGAATAAATTCGGCGGCTCTGAACTATTCGGCAACGAAAAGGATAAGTCTTTTAAAAGTTCCCTCAATGCTATCTACCAGACTTTTGACAGTAAAGACCTCTATCCCTCTGTTGAAGAAAAAGCTGCCCATTTGTTATATTTTGTTGTAAAGAATCATTCATTTACTGACGGTAATAAACGGATAGCTGCCTTTTTATTTGTATGGTTTTTAGAAAGAAATAATTTATTGTATCACCTGAATAAAAAAGTGATTGACGACAATGCCCTGGTTGCCCTGACATTAATGATAGCAGAATCGAACCCGGATGATATGAATATGATGATTAAAGTCATCGTTAATTTACTTAACAACAAATAATGAGCAACAACAATTCAACAAACACCTCAAGCATAGTTTCCAAAGTATGGGCTTTCTGCAACACCTTAAGAGATGATGGCGTAGGCTATGGCGATTATTTAGAGCAGCTTACCTATTTGCTGTTTTTAAAAATGGCAGATGAATACAGCAGACCACCACATAACCGTAAAATGCCCATACCCAAAACATTCAACTGGGAAACATTAACTGGTAAAAGCGGTGATGAACTGGAAGTGCATTACAGCAAATTGTTGCGGGAACTGGGTAATGAAAAAGGGATACTCGGACAAATATTTATTAAGAGCCAGAATAAAATACAAGACCCTGCAAAATTGTACAAACTCATTGCATTGATTAATGCAGAGCAATGGGTGCTGATGGGTGTAAAAGATAAAGGCGATATTTACGAAGGCCTTCTGGAAAAAAATGCAGAAGATACTAAAAGCGGTGCCGGTCAGTATTTCACACCAAGGCCATTGATAAAAGCCATGGTAGAATGCCTGCGCCCCGAGCCCATGAAAACCATTGCCGACCCTGCCTGTGGTACAGGTGGTTTCTTTTTAGCAGTTTATGATTGGTTAACAGAAAATGTAGAATTAGACAAAGCACAAAAGCAATTTCTCAAATACAAAACCTTTGCTGGTAATGAAATTGTTGCAGGTACAAGAAGGCTTGCTTTGATGAATTTGTTCCTGCACAATATCGGCGACATTGATGCCGATACCATGATATTATCCAATGATTCACTTATCCAGTCAACAGAAACAAAGTATGATTATGTGCTGGCCAATCCACCCTTTGGTAAAAAAAGC
>JBKJNM010000131.1:0-9985 GCA_046593655.1 Lacibacter sp.
TATTCTACATCAATAACCGGGTATTTGTAAACCGCACGGGGCAGATCATAAAAATCAAACTCAAATTTGCCGGAGGTTATGATTGTTGAAAAAATAAGTTAACCCAGCAGGGCCTCCCACTTACTGCTTTCAGCATACGCACGGATTGTTTTATTCCGCTTTTCAAGCAACGCTTTCATGTAATTGGTGAGATACAACCTGTTGAACATTTTTCCAACAACACCATAAGGGGATTCAAAACTGATTTTATCAATGAGGATGGTTCCGTTATCTGTTGCTTTGAAATAATGTTTATGTGAGTAGGAAATAAAATCACCTTTGGTCATCACATCTTCAAAGTAATCAGGTTTATTCATGGCGGTGATCTTCGACGTCATGAACCTTGTTTTAAATAAGTGTTTTGCTTTCCAGGTAACCCATTCGTCTTCGTTAATTAAGCCGGAGGTTGTTCCGCCAACAGCTTCTTCTTTATTATCCTGTTGCGAAATTTTATGCAAACCAATGTGTCGGCTGAGGTCAAATACAACCTCAACAGGTGCAGCAATAAATGTAGTAAGGTGAATGATTGGCATTGGTTAGTTTTTGAATGATACAGAATACAGCAATGTTTATACCAATGTACAAAATTCGTCTGACGCCCTCGTCTGACGTTGCTTCACAACACCTTATAAAAAAGGGACTTTTACTACTTTTGCCTTAAGTAGTTTATCTCTTACCTCCACGAAAATTTCCGCTTCAAATGAAGCGTGTTCTGTTGCAACATATCCCATACCAATTGCTTTTTGCAAAGAAGGAGATTGTGTTCCGCTGGTTACTTTTCCTATTTCGATACCGTTCGCATCTTTGATCTTATAATCATGACGGGGAATGCCACGATCGATCATTTCAAAACCAATGAGCTTGCGTTTTACACCTTCCGTTTTTTGCTGTTCAAAAATGGCTTTGGAAGTAAACTCTTTGCTGAATTTGGTGATCCAGCTCAATCCTGCTTCTAATGGGGAGGTGGTATCATCAATATCATTTCCATATAAACAAAATGCTTTCTCTAAACGAAGCGTATCCCTGGCACCTAATCCAATGGGCTTGATACCAACGGAAGCACCTGCTTCAAAAATTGCATCCCATATTTTATTGGCAGCATCATCAGTATCTTCAAAATAAATTTCAACACCACCTGCACCGGTATAACCTGTTGCACTCACCAATACATTATCAACGCCTGCAAATTTTCCTTTTGTAAATGTGTAATATTTTAAGTTGAGAATATCCATCTCTGTTAATGGTTGAAGCATCTTTGTTGCATTCGGTCCCTGGATGGCGAGCAAACAGGTTTTGTCGCTGATGTTGTGCATCTCCACTTTATTGGTATTGAATTGCTGAATCCAGTTCCAGTCTTTTTCAATATTGCTTGCATTCACTACCAGCATGTACACTTTGTTTTCTTCAATACAATATACCAGCAGGTCATCTACTATACCGCCCTGTTCATTTGGCAGGCAACTGTACTGTGCTTTACCAGCAGTAAGCTTGCTTGCATCATTACTGGTAACAAGTTGAATTAAATTAAGGGCATGCTCACCTTTTAATATAAATTCTCCCATATGACTTACATCAAATACGCCAACGCTGTTGCGAACCGCTGCATGTTCATCATTGATGCCAGTATAAGAAATGGGCATATTATAACCGGCAAACTCAGCCATTTTTGCGCCGAGTGCAATGTGTTTGTGTGTAAAAGGAGTGGACTTCATATTTATTCAATCGTTGATGATGATTGCAAAAGTAAATGAAGGGGAATAATGGTGAAAGAAAAGTTTTTGATAAAATAGATAGCATTTAGTGAGTCTTTATAAAAAACCGTGTTTTAATTCAAAACACGGTTGGTAAAAAATATAAAGAAGAAAGGGTTAATGATCTACACTCACTATCCTTGTTACTTTCCAGCCTTTTTCAGTTTTTTTCCATACATGTATAAATTTAAAAACACCGCAATCCATTTTCCCTTTTTCCATATGGCAGAAACGATGTTGGGCAATCTGCACAGCTCCATAGCCGGGAACGGGATACACTTCCATCGTTTCTTTCAGCAACTCCCTTTTTAAATCGGGTGTATTCGTTTTTATTCTTTTGAAGGCAGCCATATTATCTGCATAAAATGTGAGTCCACTTCTGTCGTGATAAAACTCAAGTGAAGAATCTAAGTAACTGCTGAAAACAACAAGGTCTTTATTGAATGCGGCAAACCAAGTGCTGTCTAATTTCAGAATGGTTTCAAATAATTCTTTATCCTGATGTTTTTTACTGGGTTGCTGTGCAGATGCTGTACCCAAAACAACAAAGGCAAATAATAAAGTGGTCATAAATTTCGGTTTGCGCATAAATAAGGTTTAATGCCTGCCCGACTAATACGGTTCAGGCGGGGTTAAGATGATGATTCACCCACCCCATAATCCTCCCGCTTTTTTGCGGAATGGCTCTACCGGGAGGGTGTAGGAAAAAAAGCCCCGCCGCTTCTTTCAAAACATTGGGGCCGTTGGCTGTTCCAACTTTAACCGAGATTACTACAGTGCGTTCAAGGTCATTGGTTGAAAGGGTGCTTCACTGTTTGTATTTATTTTTTCAACGATCTGCTTGCTGTTTTTATCAGGAGCTTTTTGCTGATTGGGGTTATAACGGTAACGGAGACTGTCATTTTCTTTCTTCTGATCTTTTAATTCTTTTTCTTTTTGCTCCAGTTCTTTTTTCTGCTTTTCCAACTCCGTCATTTCTTCTTCAAGGGATTGTTCTTTGTTTTTGATGTCCTGCTGTTTGTCTTTTCCATCAACACGTTCCAGGCCATCTTCTGTCATTATATATTCAACATCAGTATCATTCCACCCACGGCTGTCCCAATCATCTTCCCACTCCCAGTTACCCCGGCGTGGACCATTGAAGGTTACATTGTGCCACTCCAAGCGATCAACACTTTTATCAATATAAATTCTTTTACCAACCGGCACTTCAATGGTTACTGCTACACGCTGGTTACGGAATTTTGAATGTTCGCTCACGGTAAACCCTCTGTCAAGTGTTAACAC
The DNA here is from genome assembly GCA_046593655.1 of Lacibacter sp. Taxonomy (GTDB): domain Bacteria; phylum Bacteroidota; class Bacteroidia; order Chitinophagales; family Chitinophagaceae; genus Lacibacter. The sequence continues at coordinate 3,078 of JBKJNM010000131.1, forward strand.
GCTGTCTTTAAAGTTTAAGCTGTATTGAATAGAACGTGCATTGGCCATTGCTTTTTCTTTTGATTGGCCGGAGCTTCTTTTATCAAAAGTTACATGGTACAAACTGTCGGTACTTTTTACAATACGTAAACGGATATTGTTGATATAAAGACTATCGCCATCCATGGTAAACACATCATCAAAGTTGAAACCACGGCCATAGATCTTTACTTTTGAAGAAGGAACTTTCACCAGCATCTTTCCTCCTGCAGGCTGTATAATTTCAACTGTCTGCGGTTCATGTGCACTCACTCTGAAATTATTTCCGAAAGAAGCAATGAGAATAACAACACACACCAAACCTATGAACCATAACCCGCCAAACGTATATCCTAAATATGGGTTTGGGCTCTTGGTACCAATGATCTTGCGGATAACCCATGTAAGCAATGCTATAACCGGAACTAAAAAGAACAGCAACAAAGTTCCCCAAGCAGCTACATGCTGCAAGGTGCCTTCTAAGAAAAAACCTTTAAAGGGAAATGTTGCAACGCCAGCAATGGTAACACCTATTAATGCCATGAGTAATGCAAAGGCAATAACACCGGCAACAAACAAAAAGAAAGCTTTAAACAACACACCAATTGCATGGCCAATTCCTGCACCTGCGCTTCTTGCAACAGGAGCCGCTTCAACGGCAAAGGCTTTACTTTTTGAACTGATTTCAGCACCTACACGTTGTCCGCCTTCGGTAATGGCTGTACTCATTTTCTGCGCACCTTCTTTTATTTCTTCTACCATTTGAGCGGTACGTTCTTTTACAGTGCCTCCGCCTAATTCTTCCTGCACTGCATTTTTAATACTGTTCACATCAATCTTTTCACCACGCATTTGTAATTTATCTGTTGCGCTGCTGGCCAATGGTAAAACAATCCATAAAATAATATAGGTTACAAAAAGAGTTCCGCCAAATCCACCAAACACAATGTCGGGCTCAAAATCAAAATGAAACCAGGCGTTCCTGAAAATAGAAGTAATTACTCCCAGGATTAATGGTAAACAAAAAACTACACGTGGAACCCAAACAGGAATATTAAAATAGTTAGCTAAACCACCAGCCACTCCACCAATCACTTTATCGTCTGGGCTGCGGAAGAGTCGTTTGCGCAAATTTGTTTTTAAATCTCTGATGGGAAGAATGATCCACATAATAATATAAATCAATACACCAGTACCAAAACCACCAAAGCTGATAATAGCAAACAAAATGCGGACAATGGTTGGATCAATCTTTAAATAATTAGCCAGGCCACTGCACACACCACCCAATATTTTATCATTTCCGTTGCGGCTTAAACTTCCTCTTGTTGTTTCTTCACCTCCTGCATATGCGGATGAAGTAGAAGAAGCATTACTGTGTCCATTGGTTGATGAAGTTGATCCATCATTATCCATTTGTTCAAAATCTTCTACACTGCCCATGCTTGCAGTAATGCTGCTTACACTTGCTTCGGTAATACAAGTTGCACCTTTTTTCAGTTCTTCGTCAAACAGTTCGGCAATACGATCTTCAATATCATTGATGATCTCATCACGGCCTTCTTCATTGGCAAAGTAGCGGCGCAGGCTCTCAGTGTATTTTTGTAATTGTTCAAAAGCCGCTTCTTCGATGGGAATCACCCGGCCCTTGAAGTTTATATTTATGACCTTTTTCATGATAATAACAGTTTAATGGTTAAAGTGGATTTTCATTATCCGATGAAGGATGAACTGTGATTGTTTCGCCGATAACAGTTGCATTTGACCGTCCGTTCTGTTTGGTAACAGTTTGTACTGCGTTGGCCATTTCGTTCCAGGTTTGTTCCAGCTCTTTATAAAAGGCTGCACCCTTTTCGGTTAACGAAAAATACTTGCGGGGCGGGCCGCTGCTGCTTTCTACCCAACGGTAGGTAAGAAAGTCGGCGTTTTTAAGTCGGGTAAGAAGCGGATAAAGGGTTCCTTCGAGGATGTTAAGGTTTGCTCTTTTCATTTCCTCAATAATATCACTGGGATAAACTTCACCCCGTTTAATAACGGAGAGAATGCAAAATTCCAGCACTCCCTTGCGCATCTGGCTTTGTGTGTTCTCGATATTCATAACCTGAGGAGTTTGTTTGATTGGCGAACAGCAAGTGGTGAATGATCATTGGGGAGCTCTTCCCTTTTTCTATTTTACACCTTCTGCTAACCGTAATTTCATTGACAAAACAAAGCTAAGGATTAATTCAGTACTATGCAACACAAAGTACCATCTTTTTTTTAGTAGCTGGCAGATTACGATAGTGTTTTAAATAAAACAGTTGAAAATCAATGATTTAGTTTCAAAATAATTTTTGAAAAGGGCAAAAAATATTTTTTGTTTTGTAGAAATACTGAAGAATGGGCTAAAAAAGACGGGAATATCTGATTTTTTAGAAGTCGCTCATGACTAAAGCCACTTCTCTTGAATACATAAGCCCAGCCTTAAGGCTGGGGTTAAAAAAAATTAATAATGAATTGGGGCTTTAGCCATGATTTAAAAAAAAAGGATTAAAAAATTATGACATAATTGAAGTTTCGCCTCACGCTTACTTTTCTAATTTACCAAAGGGCTTTTTCAGCAGTGCCATTACATCCTCATCTTTTTCTTCAGGATAATAACGGTCCAGGCCATACCGTACCTGTTTAATATCAAGAAATTTAAACGTTCCCAACAAGCGATCCCAAATAGAAAAGACCGCTCCGTAATTGCTGTCTGTATAAGGTTGTTTCCAGTGATGATGCACTTTGTGCATGTTAGGCGAAATGAGAAAAAAGCTCAATACTTTGTCAAGCATTGGGTTTAAACGGATATTGGCATGTGTGAAAGCAGTGGATAATACCACCAGTGTTTGATAAATCATCACACTGTACATGGGCGCCCCTGAAACAAAAATGAGCAACAGGAAAAAGAAACCTCTTAATAAACTATCGCCAGGGTGATGACGCAAACCTGTTGTAACATCTACATTGCTGTCGCTATGATGTATCAAATGAAAACGCCAGAGTAATGGAACTTTATGCATGACCACGTGAACCAGCCAACTGCTGAAATCGAGGGCCAGTACGCCAATGAAAATGGTAGCAAGTATATTGGCATTGAACCAATACACTAAACCAAAATCAGCTTGCAAACACCAGTCGGATAGTTTGATGATAAGAATGGCAAGAAAGGTATGAATGATGAGATGGATAACAGTGAATACAAAATTGACACCCGCATGTCTCAGTTTTGTTTTTTTATATTTTAGAGAAAATAACGGAATGGCCCCTTCAATGATCCAGAACAATAATAATCCGCCAACAAGAATGGCCATGCGTTCAAGGGGACGTTGTTCCAATGTTTGAAAATGTTCCAGCAAATTTTTCCACATGGCCAATTGATTAAAGTGAAAAGTTACGAAGGAAAAAGAAAAGATTTTTATAATTGATCTTTCTCCTGTTCAGCATAATCCTGCGAAGAGACTTCTTTTGGTTCTGCATTTTCAAATTCGGTTCCGCAATCAAAGCAATGATAGACTTTTTTGGCACCAATGGCCATATCTCCCAACAGAAATGTAAAAATGGCGCTGAACCAATTGGAAGGTTTGCGGTTGGTAACAATATATTCTACATTCAATGATTTGCAGTTGGGGCAGGGCCTGTTTTCTTTTTCTTTATTGATCATAGTTCGCAACAGATCTGCCGCTCTCTCTTTTTGCGATTCGTGCACCATGAGTTTAATACCACCAATGGCATTGGTTAAGATGGGATCAATAGTAACTGTGTATTCATCTTTGAGCCAACAGTTGATGCCTTCTTCCTGCAGCTGCATCAAGCGCAGGTTAGCGTTGATGTAATTATCGAAAGAATAAAGAGAGATGTAACTCATGGTCAAAAATACAACAAAAAAATCCTGCTCTTTCAAGCAGGACCCTTCGTTGTTAGTATTGGTTTCTAAATATCTTATTGATTCAACATTAATGGCATCACGAGCATCAGCACATCTTCCCCTTCATTTTGTTCTGTTGGTTTAATGAGTCCCGCCTTGGTAGCAGTACTCAATTCCATTTTTACTTCATCTGTTTCAACAGCATTCAGCATCTCTACTAAAAATTTTGCGTTGAACGCAATCTGCATATCCTCACCATCGTACTGGCATTTCATGCGTTCGTTCCCTTCAAAGCTGAAGTCAACATCCTGTGCTGCTAATTGCAACTGGCTTCCGCTGATGCTGAGTACAACCTGGTTGGTGCTTTTATTACTGAAGACACTTACACGACGCAAAGCTCCGGCCAGATCATTGCGACCGGCGACCAAACTATATGGATTATCAACAGGGATCACCACTTTATAATCAGGGAATCTTGCATCAATCAACCGGCACACCAACTCTGTTGTTCCATGAACGACAAACAGGTGATTGCTGTTATAAGAAAGAGTGATCTCATCATCATTATCAGGCAAGGCAGTCTTTAATAAGTTCAAAGGTTTTTTTGGAACAATAAAATTTTCGCTTTTAGGGCAACTTACATCGGTGCGTTTGTAACGAACCAAACGATGAGCATCTGTTGCAACAAAAGTTAATCCTTTTTTATCCAGTTCAAAATATACACCCGTCATGGCAGGACGAAGATCATCATTGCTTACAGCAAACAAAGTTTTGTTGATAGCCGTTACCAAGGCAGAGGATGTTGTTGTAAAGGAAGTGGTATCATCAGCAACGGGTTCTTTGGGAAAGTTATCCGGATTTTCACCCATTACTTTATACTTTCCATTATCGCTGGTAATTTCAACAGCAAAATTCTTATCAATATTAAAGGTCAAAGGCTGATCGGGTAAATTCTTTAATGTATCCATTAAAATTCTTGCAGGAATACATACACGACCACTGTCTTTGGCTTCAACATCCATGTGGATCTTCATCACTGTTTCAAGGTCGGTGGCTACAGCAGTGAGTTTGTTCTTATTGATCTCAAACAAAAAATCTTCGAGAATAGGCAACACGGTATTGGCATTGATAACACCGTTGATCTGTTGCAGTTGTTTCAGTAAAGCCGAAGACGAAACGATAAACTTCATAAGACTGTTCTGATTTATAGCGTGGAAGGTAATGAATAATTACCTGTTAAAGCTGCAAGATAAGGGTTAAATTATCAACTTATTTTCAGAAAATGCAGGGAGTTTTTAACCACAAAAAGTAGCTTTGATCTGTGTATTTGTTGCTTTCATCAATTAGCACAGGCGTTCATAAATAGTTACAATTAACACACCGGGCCCCTACTTCCAAGCAACGTCTCTTCAATTGTCCTGTGCGTTTGCCAAGGACGTTGCGTCTTACTAAGGAGAATACCCATTTGTTAAATCCAAATTTAATACCTCTGTGGCATGTATTCAAGATTCAATTGCTATCATAGTAAGCAACGTCCCCGCATGCCTACTACATATCCTCAACAATTATCTATTGGGAGACATTGCTTGGAAGCAATGCCTGCCTGTGAAGATGCCAGCATGAACGTAAAAAGAAAGAGAGCGATAGAATGTTTCATAAACTTTATTTTGGTTTAGTAAAACCCCTTTGCAATTTTATTTTGTTTTCATTTATATTAACTCGGCGAGTGCCCCAAAGCCGGCACACAAAACTATCTGTCACTTTACCTATGAACTTCTTCTTATTCCTAACTCGACTACCAGGGAGTAAGTACTTCATTGAATCTTACTTTTCTATAATACGGGTAATTTCGGCAATTGCTCATTTTTAAGGGAATAATGTTTTTTGTTATCAATACTTACATGTTTAAAAAAATTTAGGAGCCCAAGGTCACCATTAATGAAGAAGGATGTTCCTAATAATACCAGTATCTCAATTGATTTTGCTTGTAATAAGACGTCTGCACTTGATAATGGCACAGAATCAATTAAACTTAAATAATTTAATGAATTAAATTTCGTCAACCATTCTTCAAGGTGTACTATCATTTTGCATTTCTCGATTTTTAAGACTTGAATTTTTTCACTGAAAGAGTCGAATAAACGAACATCTAACTCAGATCTAATATTATACAAATCCAGAGTTTTAAGAGCACTCATTTTTTGCAAAAAAGAAAAATCTATCTTTCCTTTGGTATTGTAAATTGACAACGACTCAATAGACGAATTTTGTTGAAAATTACTACTCGAAAAAGTAGAAATTGTTCCATTGACAATTGTAAGCTCCTTTAGATTTTTTAAATCACCTAATCCTGAAGGGTTTCCATTGATTACATAAAGCGATTTAAGATTGTATAAATTAGTAAGTTTAAGATTCTGATATTCTTCGCCGATACTTAAATCTTCTAAATTTTCGAGAGCATCAATTCCTTGCAAATCGACTTTATTTACATATATTTCTAATCTTTTAATAAATTTTAGGTTAAGTATTGGTTTTATATGTATTAAGGAATAATTCTCGTATTGACTAAGACATATATTTTCTACTTCATTTCTAATAATAAACTCAATATCCGTGTCAAGTAAATTTGAGTCAATGAAAAAAAAATATGGGCCATTAATTACTACTTGCTTATATCTAACATGCTCAATTTGATTAATCATAATTTTTTACCTTGCAAAGATTTTGCTTCTTGTTTTTAGAGCTACCGCTCTGTTTGAATACGTCTTACGGGCTACAATATCAAATTTCTTACTCGGGTTTGCTTTTTCTAACCTTTTTACTGATTGTTCAGCACGTTTTCCAGGGACCCAACCCCATGATATTCCTTACCATCTTGATCCTTCAATGTATAATTTTCAGTAGGTTTTTGTGAGTTGGTACTATTCCCATGAACTTTCTTAACTGGTTTTACATCACAATCACTACTATTATGCACCAGCACATTCTGCTCAGATACATA
>JBKJNM010000002.1:0-49697 GCA_046593655.1 Lacibacter sp.
GTTATAAACACAACGTATAACACGAACAACTGTTTTAAAACAGCAAGCAGTTAAAGCATCGATGCTGAAATAAAAATGAGTTAGTAAAGAAAAAAGAAAAGGAGTTATCAAAAAAATCAACGTAACCGATCCATGCTTTTTACCAGTTTATCATCTTTTCTGATGCCCATGATGGCTAGTGTAAAAAAAACAGGGATTGCAAATGTAAGAACAGAAGTTAAAGTAAAGCTGCCCTCGGTGTATTGTTTTGTTTGCAGAAAATAGACAACTACAGCAATTACCTGCAACAGTAAACCAACCAATCCAAGCTGCATCTGTAATTTACGGTTCCTGAATAAAAAGATAGCTGATAGGGCTGTTAATGCAACAAATACAGCTAATATGAGCAGCAAAAAATAAGAGGAGCCGTTTAATTCAGTAAAGAGTTTATTGTCTTTGTTTCCACTGTAAAACGAAAATTTTAAAGTGGCCAAAGAAAAGGCTGCTGCAAGAAATAACCAGATGCTCTGAATTCGTTGGATCATTTTAATAAATTAAATGTTCAAATCAGTAAATTGAAAATGTTCCCTTATCCCAGCTCGGGGTACAATGGAAACTGTTCCATAAATGTATTCACTTCTGTTCGTATCTTATTCAACATTGCTTCGTCATCAGCATGCATCAGGCTTCTGTCAATAACATCTACCACAAACTTCATATGTTCTTCTTTCATTCCTCTGGTAGTAATGGCCGGTACACCTGTGCGGATACCACTGGTTACAAAAGCACTTTTATCATCAAACGGAACCATGTTTTTATTGGTAGTGATATCGGCTTTACCCAACACCTGTTCAGCTTTTTTACCACTGATGTTTTTATTACGCAGATCGATGAGCATTAAATGATTATCTGTTCCGTCAGATATAAGTTTATACTCTCTTTCAACAAAAGCTTTGGCCATTGCTTGGGCATTCAACTGTACCTGTTTTGCATAGGCGGTAAATTCATCGGTTAAAATTTCACCAAATGCAACTGCTTTGGCCGCAATCACATGTTCCAATGGTCCGCCTTGCTGACCGGGGAATACGGCCATATCCAAGAGATGACTCATCATGCGTGTATTACCTTTTACATCTTTCAACCCAAATGGGTTTTCAAAATCCTTGTGCATTAAAATAATACCGCCTCTTGGTCCACGTAATGTTTTATGTGTAGTTGATGTAACAAAATGACAATGTTCAAATGGAGAATTTAATAAACCTTTTGCAATTAAACCTGCAGGATGTGCCATATCGCACATTACAAAGGCGCCCACTTCATCAGCTACTTTACGAATGCGTACATAATCCCAATCACGACTGTAAGCACTTGCACCGCAAATGATGAGTTTAGGTTTTACTTCTCTTGCTTTAGACTCAAGCATTTCATAATCAACCAGGCCGTTTTCTTTTACAACTCCATAAAAGTGTGGTTTATACAACTTGCCGCTAAAATTAACTGCAGAACCATGTGTTAAATGCCCGCCCATACTTAAATCCAAACCAAGAATATTGTCACCGGGTTGAATGATGGCGCTCATCACAGCTGCGTTTGCCTGTGCTCCACTATGCGGTTGTACATTAGCATACTCACAACCAAAGATTTCCTTTAAGCGATCAATAGCTAATTGTTCAGTTTGGTCAACTATTTCACAACCGCCATAATAACGGCGGCCCGGATAACCTTCAGCATATTTATTGGTTAACACACTGCCCATCGCCTCAATAACCTGGAGCGAAGTAAAATTTTCTGAAGCAATGAGTTCAATGCCGTTACGCTGACGTTGTAATTCCTGGTTGATGAGGTTGAAGATGACCGTATCTCTTTGCATGCTGATCTGTAAGTTTATTTGTTGTCTGGTTTATTCAAAATATCAAAATGTTTAGCAAGGGGAGAAACGGTAAAGTGTGCGACGCAAGAAATGATGATAAGAATTATTGCCGCTTGTTAACCAAAATACCATTCGCTTCAGCTTACAAGCCGCAAAAATAAGCCCACAGAGTTAGTGATCAGGTATTGCAGACATTTTTTTTTAAACATCTTCTGATCTTTCCGAAATCTGGTTTATTCAAAAAGTCCTACTTTAGCCGCTTCCATTACACGAAGCTTTATTATGAAGGCAATCATTCCAGTGGCGGGGGCAGGTACAAAACTGCGTCCTCATACATATACTCAACCCAAAGCCCTCATACCCATTGCCGGTAAAACGGTACTGAGTATTATCATTGAACAATTGCACGATGCAGGCGTTCATGAATTTGTTTTTATTGTGGGCTATCTCAGCGATAAAATTCAGGAGTATATTAAAGTAACCTTTCCGCATATCCACAGCACTTTTGTTAACCAAAGCGAACGGCAGGGGTTAGGGCATGCTATTTTATTATCGCAGGAACATGTTGCCGGTGATGAAGTAATTATTGTATTGGGCGATACCATTTGCGAGTATGATATTAAAGAAGTATTGAAAAGTGAAGTGTCTATGCTTGCTGTAAAAAAAGTAGATGACCCCCGCAGTTTTGGTGTAGCAGAATTGGATGAAACGGGAAACATCCTGAAAGTGGTGGAAAAGCCACAGATCCCTAAAAGTAATATGGCATTAGTTGGTATTTATAAGATCAGGAATACGCATATGATGTATGATTGCCTGGCAGTGAATTACAGAGATGGTGTAAAAAACAGAGATGAGTACAGTTTAACGGACGCCCTGCAATGCATGATTGAGCAAGGAGAAGCCTTTCAATCTTTTAAAGTATTAAATTGGTTTGATTGCGGTAACAAGGAATCATTACTTGAATCAAATGCAACTTTGCTCAAGAAATTCGGAACTTCTATTTCTCCGGATCATCGTTTTGAGAATGTGATTGTGGTGGAACCCGTTAGTATTGGTAAGAACTGCGAAATTAAAAACTCCATCATAGGTCCCAACGTGGCCGTGGGCGATAATACAACCATCAATTATTCCATTATTAAGGAATCAATCATCGGTTCTTATGCCGATCTGTTTGATATTGTTCTTGAAGATTCGTTGATTGGCAGCGACACTGAAGTAAAAGGTGAAACAAGAAGTTTGAATATTGGTGATAATACAGAAATTGATTTAGGTTAAGCATAAGTTAGTGGTTTATAGTTTGTAGTTTATTTCTTTCTATTTCTTAAAACTTGTTACTTACTACTTATAACTCTACTTCATGTTCAATAATAGCATCACTCAACTTTTTGGTATCGAAAAACCCATCATTCAGGCAGGGATGATTTGGGCTGCAGGCTGGCGACTGGCAATTGCTGTAAGCAATGCAGGCGGGTTAGGTATTATTGGCAGCGGCAGCATGTATCCTGAAGTATTGAGAGAACATATCAAAAAATGCAAAGCAGCTACTACCAAACCATTTGCTGTAAATGTACCGTTGTTATATCCTGATATTGATAAGCAAATGGCCATCATCATTGATGAAGGAGTGAAGATTGTTTTCACAAGCGCTGGTAATCCCAAAACATGGACATCCATTTTAAAAGAACATGGAATTACTGTTGTACATGTAATTAGCAGCAGCAAGTTTGCACTCAAAGCACAGGAAGCTGGTTGTGATGGAGTAGTTGCTGAAGGGTTTGAAGCCGGCGGCCATAATGGTAGAGAAGAAACCACCAGCATGGTGTTAATACCGGCGGTTAAAAAAGCAATTACAATTCCATTAATAGCTGCTGGTGGTATTGCAACAGGCCGGCAAATGCTGGCAGCAATGGTATTAGGCGCAGAGGGCGTGCAGGTTGGGAGCCGTTATGTGGCAAGTGAAGAAGCAAGCAGTCACATGAATTTTAAACAGGCTGTCATTAACAGTAGTGAAGGAGATACAGTTCTTACGTTAAAACAATTAGCTCCTGTCCGATTAATTAAAAATGATTTTTATAAACAGATACAGGAAGCAGAACAAAAAGGCGCAACACAACAGGAGTTAATGCAATTGTTAGGAAGGGCCAGAGCCAAGATAGGAATGTTTGAAGGAAATCTTACAGAAGGTGAATTGGAAATTGGCCAGGTAAGTGCCCTGCTTGATGATATTTTACCTGCAGCCACCATCACACAGAATCTTTGGAACGAATTCAATGATGCATTGGCCAATCCATTAAGTTGATAAACGGCACAGGAAGTTTTCAGAACAAATTAACAGTTTCGTTTGTCATATAAACTATAACTTGAATATTAAACTTCTGTAACTTTAATGACTTATCATCGTAAAATAATTGTTATGAAGAAACTACTGTTTACTGCTGTTTTCATAACAGGACTTTCAGTTGCCGTTTTTGCCAAGGCAGATAATGGTAATGAAACAGGATCAGTTCAAGGAACCATTTTTGATGCAGAAACCAAGAAGCCGGTGGCTAATGTTAGCTTCACAGCCACCATCAGAAAGTCAACCTTCCAGAAAGAAATTGTTACCGATGCAAATGGGAACTTTAAAATCAGCAATGTGCCCGTTGGTGAGCATTCTCTTATTATAGATAAAGTGGGATACAAAGCGTCACGTAAGGAAGGGATTGTTGTGAAAGAAGGAATGACTATTAAAGTTGACTTTGAAGTAATGGAAGCGGAAGACGAAATTCATCAGCCAATTGTATCGCCTATCACTATTCATTCTTTTTAATTTTTACTATAAGAAAAGAGCCCCGACAATAAAAGGTCGGGGCTCTTTGTTTTATGCCTTGTTTTGTTATGATTTTCTAAAAGCCCATTTCGCCATTTCTTTCAGCGTAACTTTTTTTCCATAAAGCAGAATACCTGTTCTGTAAATCTTTGCACTTAACCAGGTGGTACATAGGAACCCTGCAATCAACGAAATCATCGAAACCCCCAATTCCCAATATTCAACTGTGCCGGGAACACCAAATGGTATGCGACTCATCATTACAATGGGCGATGTAAAAGGAATAATACTTCCCCACACTGCCAGCGATCCACTAGGGTTTTGAATAGCATTGATCATGATGAAAATGCCGAGGATAATAGGTAATGTAATCGGTAACATTAATGACTGTGCTTCCTGGGGGTCTTCATTAACCACACTGCCTACTGCTGCAAACAATGAAGCATAAAACAAATAACCAAACAGGAAATAGAAAATAAAGCAAGGAATAATCAACGCCCAATTAGCGCTGAACACAGTCGTTTTTGCCTGCAGTATTTTTAATGCCATGGAATTATTCTGTGCCATGGAGGGCATGCTCTCATTCATTTTCTGTGCCTGTTCGAGCAATTCAGGAGAAATAAATAAACTGCTGAGCGATGATAAGATGAAGATGAGGATAATCCATAAGAATAATTGTGTTAAGCCTACGGCTGCAATTCCTATGATTTTACCCAGCATCAGTTGAAAAGGTTTTACACTGCTCACCATTACTTCAGCAATCCGGTTCATTTTTTCTTCCATTACTCCCCGCATTACAGCAGCACCATAAATAAACAAAACGATATAGATGATAAAACCACTTGCATAACCAATAGCCAGTGCAAGCGCTTTATTATCTTCTTTTATTTCCGCTCCTTTTACCTGGTAAGAACGGTAATTCAGCGATTCTTCATTTTCACTTTGCAGGCGAATGGAATCAAGCGTGTTTCTTGTTACGCCCCGTGCCATCAACAGTCGGTTCTCATTGATTTTTTGAAGTTGATTTTTGATGGCTTCATCTGTACTCAATCCAAGCTGTTTTTGGGTATATAACCTTGCTGAATCAGCTTTTTGCTGATTGGATGAATAAATGATCAGTATTCCTTCAAAACCTTTATTCTTATAATTGTTTCTGTCAACTCCTTCAGGATAGCCATACTCAACGGATGCACTGTTTTTGAAATTATTCTTATAAAGCCCGCTCTGATCGTTTACCGCAATTTTCCGTTGCTCAGTACCATTAGCACCAATAAATGCGCCACCAAAAATGAGTGCAAACATGAGCAATGGAAAAAGAAAGGTTGACAGTAAAAATGTTTTATTTCGAACTCTTGTTACGTATTCCCTTTTGATGATGATCCAAATCTTATTCATATGAATGCAATTAATGATTAGCAATTTTTTTTCTACTTACATTTAATTATTCAACCCACCTCTCAATCTCCTCCCGGGAGGAAAAGTGTTAAGCAGTTACTGTTTCAAATTGTCTTGCGGCTGGAGTGCCTTCTACCAATCTTATAAATATTTCGTTTAATGAAGGAAGAATTTCATGATAGGCGATGATGCCGCTTTGCTGGTTGATGAAATGCAGCAACACATCATTGGCATTGTATCCCTCGTTGATCTTGAGTGTTAGATTATTTTCATTCTGCTTAACAATGGTAAAGGATGCATGTTGCAAAACAGCAGGTAGATGATCTACTTCTGCCGTAAATATATTTTGCTTGTATTGCTGTTTAATATCTCTTACCGTTCCATCAAGGATCTTATGGCCTTTATTCAACAGTACAATATGGTCGCAGATCTCTTCAACCTGCTCCATGCGATGCGTGCTGAAGATGATGGTGGTGCCTTTCTGCGCAAGGTTAAAAATCTGATCTTTAATGAGGTTGCTGTTCACAGGATCTAACCCACTGAAGGGTTCATCAAGGATCACCAGTTTTGGTTCATGCAAAACGGTGATTACAAATTGCAATTTTTGCTGCATCCCTTTTGATAAATCATCAACTTTCTTATTCCACCAGCTTTGCATTTCAAATTTTTCAAACCATTCTTTTACTTTCCTAAATGCATCCTGTTTGCTCATTCCTTTTAATTGAGCCAGGTACATAGCTTGTTCACCCACTTTCATTTTTTTGTACAGGCCACGTTCTTCGGGCATATATCCAATATCTATTACATCTGAAACAGGATTGAATTTTTTTTCGTTGAGATTAATATTTCCTGAATCGGGATAAAATATGCCGGTGATCATACGGATCAATGTTGTTTTGCCTGCACCGTTGGGGCCAAGCAAACCAAAAATGGATCCTTTCTCGATTGTAAAGCTGATATCATCAACCGCTTTTTGAGAAGAAAAGTATTTCTTCAGATGCTGAACTTCTAAAATGGTACTCATAATAATAGTTAGTCTGCTGAGTTTGGAAATTGTTACAAAGTAAGGCAGTATTTTTAGTAGAAAGTATTTGTTGATAAATGGTTTAATTACATCGCAATCATTTCTGCCACCCTTTCACCATCCATTGCTGCACTCACTATCCCTCCGGCATAACCTGCTCCTTCACCACAGGGATAAAGTCTTTTGATCTGGGGGTGTTGCAGACTCTCATTGTTACGTGGAATACGAACAGGCGAAGATGTTCTTGATTCTGTTGCCACAACAATGGCATCATTGGTAAAATAGTCTGGCATCTTCTGTCCAAATGCTTTGAAAGCAAGTTGCAAATCTTCAAAAATAAAATCAGGCAAAACATCACCTAATGATGAACTTTTGATGCCGGGCAAATAGGAGCAATCGGGAAGGGAAGAAGATGTTTTGTTGTTAAACAGATCAACCATCCGCTGTGCAGGCGCAACCAATTTGCCTCCACCGGCTGCGAACGTTTTTTGTTCAATTGCCTGTTGAAATTTCATCAGTAACAAAGGATCATCTTCACTTATTTGGGTTTTGTTATTTACACTTTGTTTTTTGAAATAGTCAAAGGCATCTTTTTCATTAACAGTAACTACCATACCACTGTTGGCAAATGCATTGTTTCGTTTGGAGGGGCTCCAGCCGTTAAGCACTAGTTCTCCCGGCGATGTCGCTGCAGGCGCAATGATTCCACCCGGGCACATGCAAAAACTAAAAACACCTTTCCCCTTTACCTGCTCCACTAAGTTGTAAGAAGCAGGTGGAAGAAATCCATTTCTTACAGGACATCGATATTGAATAGAGTCAATTAAAACCTGCGGATGCTCTACCCGAACGCCCAACGCAAATGGCTTGGCTTCAATAAGTATATTGTTTTGATGAAGCAGTTCAAAAATATCCCTGGCGCTATGGCCGGTTGCAAGAATCACTGCATCTGCAAGAATCACTGCTCCATGATTAATCTCTATTCCTGTAAGAGTATCTTTCTCAACAATAAAATTGGTCAGTTTTGTTTCGAAATGTATATCGGCACCGCAAGAAATTATAAATTCTCTCATGGCTGTAATGATCTGAGGTAGTTTATTGGTACCGATATGCGGGTGACTCTGGTACAGAATTTTTTCGTCGGCACCAAAGTGGGCAAATAACTGAAGTATACGATCGATGTTTCCTCTTTTGTTACTGCGTGTATATAACTTGCCATCGCTGTAAGTGCCTGCCCCACCTTCGCCAAAACAGTAATTGCTTTCGGGGTTTACTTCACCTTCTTTATTCAATACTGCCAGGTCTCTTCTTCTTGCACGCACATCTTTGCCTCTTTCAACAAGAATGGGTTTAATACCCAATTCTATCAACCGCAATGCAGCAAAAAGCCCTGCCGGTCCGGCGCCAACTATGATCGTTTGTTTTGTAGCGGAATGTACATCTTTAAACTCAAAATTTATGGATGTTCTTTCCTGTACAGGTTCATTGATAAAAGCATTTACAATTAGATTCACCCATGGTTGCCTGCTTCTTGCGTCAATAGATTGTTTGAGAATATAAAAGCCATTTAAAGAGCTGGCCGGTACAGCTAAAGACCGGGCAATTTGCTCATGAATGATCAATTGATTGCTAGCCTGGGAAGGCAGGATCCTCAGTGTAATTTGTTGTTGCATGTGTCAGGCAGTTAACCTAAAAACATTTTGTAAGCGGCAAAGATAATGGATGTTTTAAGTGATTAGAAAATACAAATTCATTTTCAGAAAAACATTTTTTTTCTACTCTTAAAAACCGCTACCTTTCATTCGTTACACTCAGCATATGAACAAGGGTACTATCCATTCAATTCTTGCGGCCTGCATTCTTTTTTTCTATTCCTGTAATCCAATTTACAGAGCATCATCGGTTCAGTATAAAGATTATAAAGTTGACAATATTCAAACCGATTCAATTCTCCAGGCTTTTCTTCAACCATTTTCTGATAGTGTTAATCGCAGCATGAACGGAGTCATTGCAACACTTGCTGTTGATCTTGAAAAAAAACAACCCGAAGGTTCCTTAGGTAATTTAATGGCAGATGCCATGAAAGTAATTGCAGAAAAAACGTATGCAACAAAAGTTGATGCTGCTTTTGTAAATTATGGTGGTATCAGGCTCCCTTCTATTAAAGCAGGAGCCATTACAAGAGGAAAGGTATTTGAATTGATGCCTTTTGATAATATTGTTGTGTTGCAAAAGTTGTCAGGAAAAGTAGTTAAAGATTTTTTAGATCATATTGCATCAAGAGGTGGCTGGCCGGTTGCAGGTATAACTATGCAAATCAAAAATAAGAAAGCAGAAAATGTAATGATCAATGGTAAGGCTATTGACATGAATGCAGTTTATACCATTGCCAATTCAGATTATGTTGCAAACGGAGGTGATATGTGCGATATGCTGAGACCGATTCCTCAAATCAATAATGGGCTTTTATTAAGAGATGCATTGATTGAATATTTTACTTCTTTCACTAAAGAAGGGAAACAAATTACTGCCACCATTGAAAACAGGGTTACCAATGCTCAATAGAAGAACATTTATCCGGCAATCAGCCTTCACCGCTGGGGCAATCATTGCTTCAAAATGGGTTGCAGCAGAAGAAATATCAGCACAACGGCTGGTTATTCTGCATACCAATGATGTGCATAGCAGACTGGAACCTTTTCCCATGGATGGAGGCAGGAACCAGGGCTTGGGTGGCGTTGCGGCAAGGGCAAAACTGATTGGAGATATTCGATCACAAGAAGAACATGTTTTGCTACTCGATGCCGGTGATATTTTTCAGGGAACTCCCTATTTTAATATGTACAAAGGCGAACCTGAAATAAAAGCAATGGCAAAAATGGGTTATGATGCATGCACGATGGGGAATCATGACTTTGATGGAGGTCTTGAAAATTTTGCTGCTCAACTCAAACATGCAAATTTTCCCGTGTTGCTGTGTAATTATGATTTTACCAATACAGCAATGGAAGGTCAATCGGCCCCCTATAAAATTTTTAAGAAAGGAAAATTAAAAATTGGCGTTACAGGTGTTGGTATTGAAATGAAAGGGTTGGTTCCGGATAATTTATTTGGCAACACCATTTATCTTGATCCGGTGAAAAGGTTAAATGAAACTGCGTACTTATTGAAAAAAGAAAAAGATTGCGATATGGTCATCTGTTTATCTCATCTTGGTTATCAATACAGAGAAGATATTAACAAATTATCGGATTTGATTCTTGCAACAGAAACGGAAAATGTTGACCTGATCATTGGTGGGCATACGCATACTTTTTTAAACGAACCGGTGTTGGTAAAGAACAAAATAAATGCTGATGTTTTGGTGAATCAGGTAGGCTGGGCGGGCATTCAGTTGGGTAGATTGGATTTCGAATTTTCGAGTTTTAAAAAGAAAAGTCTGGCAAATGCCAATACTCTTTTAATAGGGAAAAAATCAGGGGAATAAAAAATTTTTTTTTCCACAAAAAGTGTTGATATTCGCTGTCCCCCCTTTTTTTTTGTATTAATAATTTTAATACAAAAAAGGACCTAGAGAATAAACAGGAACATTATTAACTCATTATATAAACTGCTTCAGGAACAATGACCACAACGGCTGATCAGGTATGGAAAAGTTGTTTAACTATTATTAAGGATATTGTAGAGTGGCAACATTTTAAAACATGGTTTGAACCTATCAGACCGGTTGAACTTAAAAATAAAATTCTTACCATCCAGGTGCCCAGTCAATTTTTCTTTGAGTATTTAGAAGAACATTATGTTACCTTGTTAGCGAAAACGCTGAAAAGAGAGTTGGGAAAAGATGCGAACCTGGAATATCGCATCATGATGGATAGTGGTAATAACAATAATCAGCCGATAACAATGGATGTTCCCGGTCATGGTTATAAAACATATACAAACAACGAAATGGATTTTCCGCTGGTTATAAGTAATCCTGTAAAGAACCCGTTTGTGATTCCGGGTTTAAAAAAGGTTCAGATTGATCCGCAACTGAATCCTAATTATACATTTGATGCTTTTATTGAAGGTGATTGTAACCGTGTTGCACGACGTGCAGGTAAAACAGTTGCTGATAAGCCCGGGGCTACTTCTTTCAATCCATTGGTTATTTATGGTGGTGTAGGGTTAGGTAAAACGCATTTGGCCCAGGCCGTAGGCAATGAAGTAAAACGTCAACATCCCAGTAAGGTTGTACTCTATGTTAGTTCTGAGAAATTCATTAATCAATTTGTTGATCATAGCCGCAATAATGCCATCAATGATTTTATTCATTTTTACCAGTTGGTAGATGTATTGATCATTGATGATGTACAGTTTTTTAACCGTGCTGAAAAATCGCAGGATGCTTTTTTTGCCATCTTCAATCACTTACATCAAAGTGGCAAGCAGTTGGTGCTTACTTCAGACAAGCCTCCAAAAGATCTGGAAGGTGTGCAGGAACGTTTGCTCAGTCGTTTCCGTTGGGGTTTGAGTGCAGATGTTCAAATGCCCGATTATGATACACGTATTGAGATCCTTGAAAAGAAAATGAAGAACGATGGCCTGGAAATGCACAAGGATGTGGTAAAGTATATTGCGTATAACATTAATACCAATGTGCGTGAGCTGGAAGGTGCATTGATTTCATTATTGGCACAATCCTCGCTTAATAAAAAAGAAATTGATCTTGACTTGGCCAAAAAAGTGTTGAAAAATTTTGTGAAAACTTCCTCTAAAGAAATTACAATCGACGCCATTCAGAAAATGGTATGTGATTATTTTGATGTGCCATACGAAAAACTCCTGCAAAAAACACGCAAGCGGGAAATTGTACAGGCAAGGCAGATTACTATGTATTTAGCAAAAACATTCACCAAGAACTCACTTAAAACGATTGGTGAGCATTTTGGAGGCAGAGATCATACAACCGTTATTCACTCCTGCCAAACTGTAAAGGATTTGATGGATACTGATACCATGTTTAAAGAAAGTGTATTGGAGTTGCAGCAAAAAGTTCAGTTAGCCGCCATGTAATTGCCCAACATAGAAAAAGTTCGAATCCCAAATTTCATGACTGGAGTTTGGGATTTGTTTTGGCACTTTACCAAGAGTCGGCTATTTTTGCAGCCCCCTTTAGGGAGCTGCCTTTGGCAGCAGGGATTTTTAGAAAATAGTTCGGGAAGTGGCGCAGGCCGGTAGCGCACCTGGTTTGGGACCAGGGGGTCGCAGGTTCGAATCCTGTCTTCCCGACAAACAAAAGACTCTTGATTTTTCAAGAGTCTTTTTTATTGAATGCGTTCTGATTTTAGTAAAGGCCACTCCTTATTATAAACGTGGGCCTGTTTCAACATCAGTTTAATTTTTTGTACAATAAATGGATTTTTTTCCGCTATATTTTTTTGTTCAGAAGGATCAATTGAAAGATCATATAATTCAATTGGGTATTCTCATCATTGTTAACGTTGAGCCTTATTCCTTTCCAGTTTTTCCAAAGAATAGCCTGTCTTCCATTGTTTTCTTGCCGCTGTTGGTACATTTCTAAAACTAACACGCCGAAGATTTGTGTCTTATTGACCAACCGAAAAAATGCGGTGGTTAGTGAAAGTGTCGCTGGTCAAAAAAGACGCATCGACGGCGGTCTGTTGTAATGCTGTCAGCTACTTGCAATGTTCAGCGGTTCGCAACAGCAATAAGGACAAAAGAATACCCGTTCAATATTGTTCATGTTTTTATACTGTTTAGACTCTTAATGTCTGCTAACATCTCGGGCTTAGCGGGGCAATAGTAAGTAGCATCAATTCATCCGCTGGGATGGAACACTAGTGCCAGTGGGTATGTGGTTTTTAGAACTTGAAATCTTCCGATTTATTATTTAGCTTACGAGAGATGTCGCCGACTTCCAAATAAAGATAGCATCCACCAAATCGAGCAAAAAAATATTGTTGGGCCCTTCTTTTTTTCTGCTCTGTGGTCCCAGTTTCATATGGTGGTGGACTGTCATCACTTCCAAATAAATCTGTGTCTACACCATATTTGGCATATTGTGACCCTTTAGTGTATATGCTAACGCTTAAAATTTCAATACCGGAGTAAATCGTTGCAAAGCTTGTGTATTTATATCCGGCTTTCTTCTTATCATTTTCTAATTTTTCAACAATGCTATATGCTAAATCTGAATTGCCAACATATCCAGATAAAAAAATAAATTCTGGTTTCCCTTTATCATTTAATGAAATATTTACTCCAAGTTTTACTGTGCCGTTGGCATTTGTAACTTCTATTGTGTCTCTGTTTTTATACTTTTGATACAATATATCTATATCTTTTGTAAGATTTTGAGCATTCAGTGTCAAACTGAAAATTAAAGTAAAAGAAAATAATAAATGCTTAGTGTTAAATATTTTATTCATCGTAATAAATTTTGATCGTTATACAATGCAAGTGAATCCTCTAACCGAGCAGCAATATGCCAATTAACTCCTTCAAAATAGTTTTGCATTTTTATAATAGTATTGTGAATGTTTTCTAAGTCAATAGTCAATGTTCCAATTGAATAAACAATGTTAGCATTTGGTTTTTTACTTCCTTCAAATGAATAACGAAAAGCGAAAGAGCCCTTGTCAACGGTATCAAACTCAATCAATAAATTTTCTACAGCCTTTAAATCCGTTTCGGTTGTATCAACATTAGCATAAGTCTCTTTTAAATATGGCTGTAATTGTTGCCATAACTTTAATAAGGAATGCTCGTTTACAAACCCAGTCTCATTGGAAAAAACTTCTTTTTTGTAAAGCCTGTAATATCGGATTGTGTCTTTGATGATTACCTCTAAGTAGTGTCGGAAGATAAATAACAAAGGATATATTAAGCTGTCAATTTTAAGCCATTCTTTGTCGGCTTCTATAATTTTTGCTAAAAGTAAATTTGTTGCTTCACGGTATCCTTCAATAATGTAAAATAGACCTAACTCATTCAAGTGTCCCTTTGAGTGATTTATAGAAGCTTTGCTATAGCTTGTTGGACTATCATCGTCCAAAAACAATTTATCAGTTATGTTTGGTGTGACCATAAAATTATGTACAATACTTAAATATACGACACTGACTAATAAAATCTTTTAAAAACCCTTTTGTTTCCAATCCTTTTCCTTGCGCTAGTTTCATTGTTGTTGTGTTAATACAATTTCATTCGCCAGCTTTATTGCAGAAAAAAATTGTAACGGAACATTTGCGCCAATGAGGGGATACAAATTATTCTTGATTTTTTAATAGGTGCAGACTACTGCCGATGCTAGAATTCTGATAACTTTTTTCTCTTCGCAAAAGGGGTTGTTATCACATTCGGATAGGCTTACTCCTTTAGGCTCAAAAGAAAACTCATTGCTTCTCTTTTGTAATCGCCCGGCGGCTCTCATAAAGAAAGCAGTAAATATGCCATTGGCTTGAAGAAGGGTTGTAGTGGAAAATTGATATCTCAACGAAAAATTAAATGCAGTGTTTTTGGCAAACAAAGTTATCGTGTCACAAAAATAGTTTTCGTTCGGTATTTTAATTTTTCCGAAGATATTATCCATCACTTTGTCATGAAGCTCTATACCATACTTTTTGAAAATGTCTTGAAAACTTTTTTTCAGAAATAATCTGTCACCGTCAAAGTCTTTTTTTATATCTAAAATTGTAAACTTTAAATTAAGAAGATTGATAAGCTTATTTGCCGCAGATACAAATGAATCGTAATCAGCTTTTCTTTGGCTTTCCTTTTTTACCTTTTTATCAAAGTCTCTTAAAATATTTGCATTGTACCTTGGGTTAATAGACTTGGGCTCAGGTTTTATTAGTGGTTCAGGTTCTTTATATGGGTAGTAATTTTCTAATATTAGCTTATATAAATTTACTAACAATAAATGTCGTTGTGCTTTTTCTACATTGATAACATTTTTCCCTTTATCGTTAATATAAAACATTTCTGAATTACGACTTTGTGTAAACCAGTAATACATTAAATTATCAATATCCGCCTGTCGATTCCTAAGGGTTTTTTCGACAAAGTCTTCTAACTCTTTATATGTTTTTAACTTGTACAAGATTGCCTAGGTTAAGACTTTCTGCAGTGTTGGTTTTTTGCAATTCAGCCTGAAACTGAAGATTGAAAAACTTTTGATGAAGATAGCAACAAAAACTAATAGATAATGTCCAGCCCCTAACCAAAGCACAATAGAATTAAAAATGCCGATGATAACTTGTGTCCACCCGTATTTTGCCAAATTTTGGCATCATGCTTTATCAGTAATGGTCTTATCAAAAAAGATATTTACCACGCCGGTATCAAGTCATACTACCGGGCAGTTGATTTATGTTGATGGAGGTTATGTGCATCTCGACCGGGCTATGGCTAATGAATAAAATATTTTTCGTGCTTAAAGAAATAAATTTAAAAGCAGTACACCTATTAATCCCAGGAAAGAAATAAGTGTTTCCATCACGGTCCATGATAAAAAAGTTTGTTTGAGTGATAGTTTAAAAAACTCTTTAAACATCCAGAAACCGGAATCATTGATGTGTGAGCCAAACACACTGCCGCTGCCAACAGCGAGAACCATCAACTCCGGTGATGCAGCACCACTTGTTACTAAAGGTGCAACAATGCCCGCAGCAGTAATGCCGGCAACAGTTGCAGAACCGATGGTAACTCTTAATAACGCAGTAACAACCCAAGCAAAGATCAACGGCGGCATTTGCCATTTACTGCTGAACGATGCGATATAATCGCCGGTGCCGCTATCCTGCAATACCTGTTTAAATACTCCACCTCCTGTAATAATGAGTAAGATCATGGCGATGCCTGAAATACCATCGCCCAGCCATTTCATCAATGTTTCCATGGGTACATTTTTCCGGATGCCGAAAAAATACAAAGCCAGTAACACTGCAATGAGTAAGGCAATGGTTGAATCGCCTATGAATAAGAACGTTGTTTTTAAAAATCCTTCCGCTAAAAAATTTTGTGCAATCACAGCCAATGTGATCAATAGCACAGGTAATAATGCTATGAGGAAACTTGGAAGTGCTGATGGTAATTCTTTCAGTTCTTTTTCAGTTGTTGAAAACAGTTCTGTATCTGATGAAGTGATTCGTTTTAAAACTCTTCCCAACAATGGACCAGCAACGATTACCGCAGGTATGGCAATGATTATTCCATATATCAACACAGTACCCATATCTGCAGCAAATGCATTGACCAATACAACCGGACCTGGATGTGGCGGTAAAAAACAATGCGTGGTACTTAATGCTGCTGCCATTGGAATGGCGATGTACAACAAAGGCAATCCTGTTTTCTTTGCCAGCATAAATACCAATGGTACAAGAATAACAAAACCCGCATTGTAATAAAGAGGAATACCAATTAAAAAACCGGTGAGTAATACTGCCCACTGAATATTCTTTTCTCCAAATTTTTTAATAAGCGTGATGGCAATTTTTTCTGCAGCACCGCTTACTTCTAAAATTTTACCTAACACTGCGCCCAGGCAGAGAATGAGTGCCAGGCCGCCTAATGTACTGCCCACACCTTTTTCAATTGATTTGACTAATTGACCCGGAGGCATACCTAATAATAATCCCGCCGTGATTGCAACAATGAGCAGGGATAAAAAAGGGTTCACTTTTTTTACAGTAAGAAATACCTGCAATGCAATTGCTACTATGATGATGAGAAAGGTCAAATTATTTTACTGTATTAGTGAGTGTGCCGATAGGATCAATGCTGATGCTTATTTCATCAGCACTTTGTAAAGTGAAATCGCTACCAGGTACAATGCCTGTACCTGTCATGATTAAACAACCATAAGGAAAACTGCAAGCACGGTAAACAAAAGAAACCCGTTCTTGAAATGTACGTTTGATCTGACCTTTAGGGATGCCATTTTTATGTTGCGAATCTGGTGCCGGTTTATAAAGCGAATCCTGCGCTGTACATGCAGCAGTTGTCATTAAGAAAAGGAGGAATAAGAATTTCTTCATGATGGTTCACAATTTATTTTCTCATTTTAAACCGCAATACCTGCATATCATTACTGATGTACAACGTTTTTTCATCCGGGCTCAACGCACAGTTCGATGTTGGATGTTCCAGTTTTAATTTGCCTAATACTTTTCCTTCACTGTTGAAGATCCAGATGCCACCGGGCCCTGTTGCAAATACATGTCCTTTCTTATCCACTTTCAATCCATCCGGTGAACCCGTTTGTCCTTTCGTAGCTGCAATATGATTATAGAACAACCTTCCATTAACTAATGAATCGCCTTGTACATCATAGATATACCAGTTTGGATTTGCCCCATCTGAACTGGCAATGATCAATTGCTGCTCACCGGGTAAGAATGCAATGCCGTTAGGTCTTGGAATGCTATCCACCAATAAGATCACTTCTCCATTCGTCTTTACTTTATACACACCATTAAATGGTAATTCTTTTTTTGGATCATCATCACCCTGCGTTTCCAATCCATATGGCGGATCAGTGAAGAATAATTCACCTGCGCTATTGTAAACAGCATCATTCGGGCTGCTGAAACGTTTGCCTTTATACATCGATGCCAACGAAATGAATTTTGCAGCAGGTTGATTCAACGCTGCATCCATTCTTGCCATTTGCCTGTTTCCATGCTGACATAAAATAAGATTTCCATTTGCATCTAATAGCAAACCATTGCTTCCTGTTTCGCCACCCAGCTTCACGGTATCCGTATAACCAGAAGGAGTGAGGTACACTTCTTTTCCTTTGGCTTCTGTCCATTTGTAAATTGTATTGGTAGGTACATCAGAGAAAAGCAGCATATTTTCTTTTTCGATCCACAAAGTTCCTTCACTCCATTCAAAGCCTTCAGCAATGATCTCTGCAACAGCATCTGCATCAATAATGGAATCTAATGCTGCATCAATCCGTTCAACAGACCCGGTTGTTTTATACACACTTGTATTTTTTTGTTGTTCATTATTACAAGACAATAACAGAACTGTTGTAATAAGTAGAATCGATTTGTATATTTTCATTTCTTGTTTTTTTTAATTCCTCATCTTTCGTGTAATTCGTGTTTAGATCCTAATGTGAATCTCTCGTTACCTCACTGCCCGAACTTCCCTGTAAAAAATCCAGATCAGCGCCTTTGTCTGCACCCATCACATGTTTAATGTACATACTCACATAACCACGACTGGCTGCGGGTTTAGGAGCAACCCATGCTGCTCGTCGTTTCTCTAACTCTTCATCACTTACAAGCAATTGCAATTTGCGTTGCTCAACATTTAATTCAATCATATCACCATTCTGCACCAATGCCAATGTACCACCGATGGCACTCTCAGGTGATACATGCAATACTGCTGTACCATAAGCTGTTCCACTCATGCGGCCATCGCTGATGCGCACCATATCCTTAATTCCTTTCTGCAATATTTTTTTTGGCAAAGCCATATTACCCACTTCAGGCATACCGGGATAACCCACAGGACCAACATATTTCAACAGCATTACACAGTTTTCATCAATATCCAAATTGGGATCATCAATGCGGGCATGATAATCTTCAATATTTTCAAACACCACTGCACGACCCGTATGTTTCATTAATGCAGGAGTGGCAGCTGATGGTTTAATGACTGCACCATTCTCAGCCAGGTTTCCTTTCACCACCACACAACCAGCTTCAGGAATTAACGGTTGCTCATACGATGCAATCACTTCACGGTTGTAACAATCTGTTGTGCCATCAATATTATCATGATGATTTTTTCCGGTAACAGTCATTACATTTTTATGCAACTCTTTTTTCAATTCATTCAATATAACGGGTAAACCGCCGGCATAATAAAAATCTTCCATTAAGAATTTTCCGGATGGCATGAGGTTCAGTAAAAGCGGAATTTTACTGCCGAATGTATCAAAATCATCCAGCTTCAGCTCAACACCAATACGGCCTGCAATAGCTGTGAGGTGAATAATAAAATTCGATGAACCACCCACGGCTGCATTTACTTTTATTGCATTTTCAAATGCTTCCCTCGTTAATATTTTATCGATGGTTAAATTTTCTTTCACCATCTCTACAATTCTTCTGCCGCTCAACTGTGCCATTTGTTTTTTTCTTGAATCAGCAGCAGGAATAGCAGAGGCTCCACTCAATGTTAGTCCCAATGCTTCAACCATTACTGCCATGGTACTTGCAGTGCCCATCGTCATACAATGACCAATACTTCTGCTCATACAACTTTCTGCAAACTCACATTCTTCCTGTGTCATCTTTCCAAGCTTCATGTCTTCATCAAACTTCCATACATGCGTACCACTTCCAATGGTTTGCCCTTTATACCGTCCATTGAGCATTGCTCCACCCGGAACAACGATGGTTGGTAATCCCACACTCGCAGCTCCCATTACTGTTGATGGAGTTGTTTTATCGCAGCCTGTCAATAATACAACGCCATCCATCGGATTACCACGAATACTTTCTTCTGCATCCATACTCGCCAAATTGCGAAACAACATCGCTGTTGGTTTCAGCAATGTTTCACCCAAACTCATAATCGGAAATTCAACCGGAAAGCCCCCGGCTTCCAACACACCTTTCTTTACAGCTTCTGCATGACTATGAAAATGTGCATTACAAGGAGTCAGTTCACTGAACGTATTGCAAATGCCAATCACAGGCCTGCCATCAAACATATCGTTTGGCATGCCCTGGTTCTTCATCCAGCTGCGATAAATAATTCCGTCTTTGTCTTTGCGGCCAAACCAATCCTGGCTGCGGAGTTTTTGTGACATGCGTTTATTTTTTTGTAATCAACTTTTGTATTTCATAGCTACTTCCCTGCCCGACTTCGTCATTCAGGTGGGGTTGCGTCGTATGCCGAAGCTTTGTTCGGCATCAGTACCAAAGCGTCTCGACTCTTGTACGCTTTTTATTTCAATTCGGCTAAACCCACCCCAATGTACTATGTTCAGTCACTCTGTTATTCACCCCTCCCAAGAGGGGATGCTTGAAATTCACACTTACACATTTGCACTAAGCATCCATAAGGGACGCAAACAACCGGCTCTGTTTTTCTACCTATCAATTGTTCCTACGGAACATGAAATACTTCGTAGTTCCTACTCATCTTATGTGTAACCTTATTAGAGAATATTGTATTGACTACTCACCATTCACCATTGACCATTCACAATATCACTCTCTTCCCCGTCCGCATTGCTTCATAAATGGCTTCAATAATTTTCACATCCCTTCTGCCCATTTCACCCGGTACAATGCTTTGTTGATTGTTTTTAATTGACAGTGCAAATGCATCCATTTGTTTTGCCTGTTGCGAAAGCTTTGGAAAATCCATTGCTCCGTTTGATGTGTTGCCTTTTAATCCTGAATAATTAAACGCAGGTTGCAATTCAAACCACCCTTTTTCTGCTTCCGCTTTGAGGAAGTTACTGCTTTCTGAATAACTGGTGCGGCATTCTGCAATCAACCCATTCGGCATTTCCATTTGCCATGCCAACGTTTCTTCTACAGCAATGAATTTTTCAGGATCGCTTATAGGAAATGTTTGAGCTGTTACTGCAACGGGTTCCATACCTGTTGTGTACATGATGCCCTGCATACAGTAAATGCCGAGATCCATTAATGGCCCGCCACCTGCCATTTTTTTATCGAGCCGCCAGATTCCTTTCTGAGCAACAAATGAAAAACCGGAACTGATCTTTTTAATTTCACCATCTATTTTCTGCTCGGATAAATCATATTTCAATAATAGAGAATGTACATATTGCTATCATGTTAGTTTGTTTAGGGTCATAATCAGCAACAGGGGGATGTTTTTTCATTCCCCTCTTTTAAAAACGAAAAAATGTACATTTAGGCATGTTGTTATTAGGAATTGATATTGGTACTTCATCTATCAAAGTGTCCGTTGTTGATGCGCAATCCCAAGAGCGGATTGTTTCTGTATCATGGCCCGAAACAGAAACAGAAATTATTTCGAAACAACCCGGCTGGGCCGAACAATGTCCTGCCATGTGGTGGGAGCATACACAACAGGCAATCCTCAAAGCAAATGCAACCCAAAAGTATAATCCAAAAGATATTGCTGCAATAGGTATCTCTTACCAGATGCATGGATTGGTGATTGTGGATAAAAGCAACCATGTATTACGAGACAGTATTATTTGGTGCGATAGCCGTGCAGTAGAAATTGGCAACCAAGCATTCGATGCAATTGGTCCGTCAAAATCATTACAGCATTTATTAAACTCTCCGGGGAATTTTACTGCCAGCAAACTGGCATGGGTAAAGCAAAATGAACATTTAGTTTACGAACAAATTGATAAAATAATGTTACCGGGTGATTATATTGCTTTGCAATTAACCGGATCGGTCACTACAAGTATCTCTGCTTTATCTGAAGGCGTATTCTGGGATTTTGTAAATAATGAATTGTCGAAAGATGTTTTCAATTATTATGGCTTTGATGAATGCGTTATACCAGAATTAAAAAATGTTTTTGCAGAACATGGAACACTTTCAGGTGCAAATGCTTTATCACTTGGATTAAAAGCTGGAACTCCCGTTACCTATAAAGCAGGTGATCAACCAAACAATGCATTATCATTAAATGTATTGGAAACAGGCGAAGTGGCTGCAACAGCCGGAACAAGTGGTGTGATTTATGGTGTGAGTGATGAGTTGACCTTCGATCCGCAATCACGCATCAACAGTTTTGCACATGTAAATCATACTGAATCACAAAAAAGAATTGGTGTATTACTTTGTATTAACGGTACAGGTATTCTCAATCGTTGGATGAAAAACAGTATGGGCAATCCATCTTATCAACAAATGAATGAAGCAGCAGCAACTGTTTCAATTGGCAGCGACGGTTTGTTTATTCTTCCTTTTGGCAATGGTGCAGAACGAATGCTGGAAAATAAAATAGCTGGCGCTCATCTACAGCAACTTGATCTCAATATTCATACGAACGCTCATCTTTACCGTGCTTCACAGGAAGGCATTGCTTTTGCATTCCGTTATGGGTTGGATATTATGCGGGAGAATAAAATGAATCCATCTGTCATACGTGCCGGCAAAGCCAATATGTTTTTGAGCGATGTATTCACAAAGGCATTTGTGACTACATTGAACATACCGGTAGAGTTGCATAATTGTGATGGCAGTGTGGGCGCTGCAATTGGCGCAGGAATTGGCGCTGGTATTTATGCCGATGCGAAAGAAGCATTTGCAAACAATCAGCCATTGGCTGTAATTGAACCAGATGGTACAACACAACAATACGATGCACTATATAGGAAATGGAAAGAGTTGTTACAAAAACAACTCGACTAATACAAAAATGTTCATTTCATTAATTGAGCTGTAACAGCAGCTGCTAAAAAAACAAACAATGACAGTAGTAACAGGACAGACAGAATTTTTCAAAGGAATTCCCCAAGTTAAATTTGAAGGAACAGAAACAGATAATCCCTTAGCATTTCGCTGGTACGAGGAAAACAGGATGGTGGGAGGTAAGAGTATGAAAGAGTGGCTACGGTTTGCGTGTGCTTACTGGCACAGCTTTGTAGGAAGTGGTGCGGATCCTTTTGGCGAACCAACACATATTTTTCCCTGGGATAAAAAAACAGATGCAGTAGAACGTGCAAAAGACAAAGCAGATGCTGCGTTTGAATTCATCACCAAATTAAACCTGCCTTTTTATTGCTTCCATGATGTGGATGCAATTGATTATACCAATGATGTAAAGGAGAACGATCGTCGTTTGCAAATCATCACTGAATATTTTGCTGAAAAACAAAAAGCGAGTGGGGTAAAACTTCTTTGGGCAACAGCTAATTTATTTTCGAACCGCAGATACATGAATGGTGCGGCTACCAATCCTGATTTTCATGTGCTTACTCACGGTGCTGCACAAGTAAAAGCGGCATTGGATTCAACCATTGCATTGAGTGGGGAGAACTATGTGTTTTGGGGCGGCCGTGAAGGTTACATGAGTTTACTCAATACCAATATGCAACGGGAGAAGGAACATCTTGCCCGTTTCTTACACACATCAAAAGATTATGCACGCAGGAATGGTTTTAAAGGAACTTTCTTTATTGAACCCAAACCTTGTGAACCAAGTAAACATCAATACGATTATGATTGTGAAACAGTGATTGGATTTTTACGGCAGTACGATTTGTTGAAGGATTTCAAAATTAATATTGAAGTAAACCATGCAACACTAGCCGGTCATACATTCCAGCATGAGTTACAGGTAGCTGCGGATGCAGGTATGCTTGGTTCAATGGATGCAAACCGTGGCGATTATCAAAATGGTTGGGATACTGATCAGTTCCCTAATAATGTAAATGAATTGGCTGAAGCCATGCTGGTTGTTGTTGAAGCAGGTGGGCTTGCGGGTGGTGGTATCAACTTCGATGCAAAGATCCGCAGAAATAGTACCGACCCTGAAGATCTTTTCCATGCTCATATTGGTGGCATGGATACGTTTGCACGTGCATTGATTATTGCTGATAACATTTTGCAGAAATCTGATTATATAAAATTCAGAACAGATCGCTACGCTTCTTTCGACAGTGGAAAAGGAAAAGAATTTGAAGAAGGCAAACTGTTGTTAGAAGACTTGAGAGCATATGCATTAGAAAACGGTGAGCCTGCTGTTCGCAGCGGCAAACAGGAATACCTGGAGAATATTGTGAACCGGTTTATCTGAAAAAAATACCATTTCACAGGCTAAACATACAAGTACGGGCTAAAGCCCTTTCATGAAGTATTTTTCATAACCCAAGTCTTAAGACCGAGGTTAGTTGTTACAAACAAGTTCACTTGGATTTAGCCATTCTTACTCAAACAGGATTGAAAGAGAAATTCAGTTGTTACAATATTGATTAAATTATATGTAAAGCCTTTCATTGGATCAAAGTAAATTTGTATAAACAATTAAATTATGTTGATGCATCAAACTATGAGGTGGTTTGGGCCAAATGACCCCGTAAGTTTATCAGATATCCGACAGGCTGGATGCGACGGTGTTGTTACAGCATTGCACCAAATAGCTGTTGGTGACATATGGACAACCGAAGATATCCTCATCCGTAAGCATATGATTGAAGATGCGGGCATGACATGGACAGTGATCGAAAGTTTGCCGGTGAGTGACGATATAAAAAGGCAATCTGGTAATTACATGTACCATATTGAAAATTATAAAATCAGTCTGCGTAATGTGGCAGCTTGTGATTTAAAAGTAGTGACGTACAATTTCATGCCGGTACTGGATTGGTTGCGCACAGATATTGCATACCCGATGGTTGATGGCAGTACAGCTCTTTATTTCAACCGGGTTGATTATATAGTTTTTGATTTGTTCTTATTGCAACGGCCCGGTGCTAAAACAGATTATTCAACAGAAGAAACAGCAAAGGCCCATGAACGTCTTACTTCCATGACTTCAGAGCAACGTGTAAAGCTGTTCAATAATATGATGATGGGTTTGCCGGGTAGTGATGATGCCTTTACTCCTGATCAGATATTAACTGAGTTGAAAAAATACGAGGGGATTGATGAAGCAAAACTCAGGGAGCATTTGTT
Organism: Lacibacter sp.; assembly: GCA_046593655.1. Lineage (GTDB taxonomy): Bacteria > Bacteroidota > Bacteroidia > Chitinophagales > Chitinophagaceae > Lacibacter. The sequence continues at coordinate 24,756 of JBKJNM010000002.1, forward strand.
TTATTTTTTGCAACAGGTTGTTCCGGTAGCAGAGGAGTGTGGTTTGAAGATGGCGATTCATCCGGATGATCCTCCTTATTCGGTGCTGGGCCTGCCACGTATCATGAGCACAGAACAGGATGCGGCCGATTTACTTGCATCTGTTCCATCAACTGCAAATGGATTGTGTTTTTGTACGGGTTCATTTGGTGCAAGAGCAGATAATAATATTCCGGCTATGCTGAAGCGTTTTGGAAATCATATTCATTTTCTTCATTTACGTAACACCAAGCGTGATGCAGAAGGAAATTTTTATGAAGCCGATCATTTAGCTGGTGATACAGAAATGTATGAAGTAATTAAAGAAATTATTTTGCTGCAACGAAGAAGAAATATTTCTATTCCCATGCGCCCCGATCATGGGCACCAGATGCTTGATGATCTCAAGAAGAAAACGTACCCCGGCTATTCTGCTATTGGCCGTTTGAAAGGTTTGGCTGAATTGAGAGGAGTTGAGTATGCGCTGGATAAAGTGTTGTAATGTTCTTAAGTAATTTATCCTGCCAGCATTTCTTTTGCAGTTACCAATGAAGATGCAGTTAATTTTTCTCCGCTCAGCATTTTTGCAATTGTTTCAATTTGCTCTTCTTTGTTTAGCAAACGGATTCTTGTTTTGATCATTGATTTCTCTTCCTGCTTATACACGAAATAATGGGCAGAAGCTCTGGCAGCAATTTGCGGAAGATGGGTGATGGTGATCACCTGGTGTTTACCGGATAATTCTTTTAATAAAATGCCTACCTGCATGGCAGCTTCCCCACTAATACCGGTATCTATTTCGTCGAACAACATTGTTGGTAGTTGAATACTTTCTGCTATAAGTGATTTAATACACAACATCAACCGACTTAACTCACCACCACTGGCCACTTTGCTGATGGGTTCAAACCGATTGCTTTTGTTGGCATCAAATAAAAAATTGATCTCGTCTTTTCCATAAGCTGATAAAGTTGTTTGATTGATTTCAACTTTTAATCTTGCATTTGGCATCCCAACACGGTGTAACAAATTATTTACTTTTAGCAAAAAAGGCTCAACCTGTTTTTTTCTTTTTTCATGAAGAATAGTTGCGTCTTTTTCTAATTGCTGTTGAAGTTGTAAGGTTTCTTTTTCTTTTGCATCAATTGTTTGATCGAGGTTTAAAACTATTTGCAACTGTTCTTTCAGTTGTTGTTGTATTTGCAAAAGATCGTTGGTAGAATGTACGCCGTGTTTCTTTTGCAGTTTATAACCCGTTTCTAACCGGTCGTTGATCTGCTGCATTCTTGATTCATCAATGCTGATGCTGTTTTGCAAATGACTCAGTTCTGCAGCAATATCATTTAATTCAATTTGTGCTGATTGTAAACGATCCGTGATTAATGTTAGTTCTTTACTGATGTCTTTATAATGTTGTAATCGTTGAAGTAAAGATTTCAGTTGTTGTACAATAGGTGTATCTCCTTCTTTTAAAAAAGCCGTTGCATCGCTCAATACCGTTGAAATGGCGGCTGCATTATTCAACAGTTTCAATTCCTGTTCAAACTCTTCTAATTCATTTTCTTTAAAAGAGGCCTCATCCAGTTCATTTAGCAAAAACTGTTTGTAATCCTGCTCTTTTTTTGCCTGCAGTTGCTGATCCCTGAGCAGCTGCAATTCTTTTTTCATTTTTGCAAAATGTAGAAAGTTGCTGTGGTACTGTTGCACTTCTTTGGCACAGCCTGCCAATGCATCTAATACTTCCCGTTGAAAATCTTCATCACCTAAATCAAGTGTATCAAATTGCTGATGAAGGTCTACCAGCAAAGAAGTCAGTTCTTTTAGTTGTGATAAGTTAACAGGGCTGTCGTTTACAAATGCTCTTGATTTTCCGTTTCCTGCAATTTCCCTTCGCAGTATTAGTTCATTTTCAATATCTATTTCCTGTTGCAGTAACCATTCCTTTACTTTTAAATAATTGGCAGCAGAAAATATCACCTCTACGATGCATTTCTTTTCTTTATTCATCAGCACATTATTTTCGGCTCTATTGCCCAGCACCAAGCCCAACGCACCAAGTAAAATAGATTTACCGGCACCTGTTTCACCGGTAATGGTATTTAGCCCACGTTGAAACTCAACGTTCAACTCGTCAATAATGGCAAAGTTTTGTATAGAAAGTTTTTCGAGCATATACGGTTTCAAAACTAACTTAATTGAAGCAGTATCAAAAGAAATGAATCCATAAAAAAAGGGTGCTATGAAGCACCCTTGAAATAATATTTAAATCTTCTTAGAAATCTATTGAGTCGTTTAAATCAGTATCAACCAGGATACGGCCACAGTTTTCACAAACAATGATCTTCTTATGTTGTTTTATTTCACTTTGGCGTTGAGGTGGAATGGTGTTGAAACAACCACCACAGCTTTCTCTTTCAATAGGCACTACACTTAACCCATTGCGGTAGCTGTTACGGATACGGTCGAAGCTGATGAGCAAACGTTCTTCTACACCTTCTCTTGCAGCATTAACCTGAGCTTTCAAATGGTTTTCTTCTTTCTCAGTATCAGCAATGATCTTATCCAATTCGCCTTTCTTATGCTCTAAATTCTTTTCTTTTACGCCAATGGCCTTCTTTGCTTTTTCGAGTACTTCGCTTTTTTCAATCAACTCTTCGTTAGCATCTTTTATATGCTTTTCAGCAAGTTTAATTTCAAGACCCTGCATTTCAAGCTCTTTATTGATGGCTTCAAATTCACGGTTATTTTTTACGTTCTCACTTTGCTTCTCATACTTTTTTTCAAGCTCTTGGGATTCTTTGATAGCTTGCTTACGGCTTTCCATAAATTCCTGGATGCCATTGATCTCTTCTTCAATCCGATTCTTTCGTGCATTCAATCCTTCAATTTCATCTTCCAGGTCTTTTACTTCCATTGGTAATTCACCTTTCAGGATCTGGATCTGATCGAGTTTGCTTTCAATTTTCTGTACACGAATAAGTGTCTTCAGTTTTTCTTCTACAGAATACTCTTTTGTAGTAGCCATATTTTAGTTTGAAGTTTTTTTTATTTGGTTACCGCTTCCCGGTTCTGCTCATCTTTGGTTGTGTCACTCACTTGTACAGCTTAGCTTTTGCGGCAGTGCACTTTTCCGAAGTTGTATTTCAATTCCTCATTCATTTGAAATACTCAACCGGGTTCGTTTTCACATCTGTTTTGAGGACGGCAAAGGTAGGGAATTTCTGGCTCAACAAATCAGCTAATAAGTCAATTGTAAACTGCTCACTTTCCCAATGACCAATATCGGCCAGCAGCATCCTGTTTTCGGCATCAAAAAACTCATGGTATTTTACATCGCCTGTAACATAGGCATCAGCTCCGGAGGCAAGAGCAGCTTTTATTAAAAAACTACCAGCACCACCACAAATGGCTACTTTATGAACCTTTTTTTGAAGAAATGTAGTATGACGAATAACCTCTAACCCAAACTGCTCCCGTAATAGATTCAAAAATTCCGGCTCAGAAACTGCTTCAGGCAAATCGCCAATTATTCCTGAACCGATTTCCTGATGCTGGTTTTCCAGGGAAACAATATCAAAAGCAACCACTTCATAAGGATGATTTTCCTTAAGTGCTGTAATAACTGACATCTCAAGCCAGGCCGGGAAAATCACTTCAATTTTTAACTCAGCTTCTTCGTGTCTTTTGTCAATTTCACCAACAAAAGGATTGGCTCCTCCTGATGCTTTAAAAGTGCCTGTGCCGGATGCATTAAAGCTGCACTCACTATAGTTTCCAATATATCCGCCCCCTGCCAGAAAAATGGCAGAACGAACGGCTTCTGCATGCGCCACAGGTACGAATGTGTAGAGCTTCTTCAATAAATCTTTTTTGGGTTGCAGGATCTGGCAGTTGACCAAACCCAGCCGTTCAGCTATTTTCCCGTTTACTCCTTCCTTTATATTATCAAGATTTGTATGGATGGAATAAATGGCAATATCATGTTTAATGGATGCAATGATGGCTTTTTCAACATATGTTTTTCCGGTGATCTTTTTTAACCCATTGAATATGATTGGATGATGGGCTACTACCAGGTTATATCCTTTTTCTTTTGCTTCAAGAATAACCTCTACAGTAGCATCAAGGCTTATGATGCAACCTGTGCATTCCCAAGCCAATGATCCGGTGATAAGACCGGCATTGTCATAATTCTCCTGTAGGGAGGGTGGGGCCAATGTTTCCAGGAAACGGGTGATTTCGGAAATTTGCATGGCATAAAAATAAGATAATTCAAAATGTTAGCGTTTAATAGAGGCAGCGTAAAGCTTTAAATCTTAATCTGATAGAAATTACGTAGGTAAGAATCTGTAAGAAAACCAAAACAACCAAAAACAAATTGTAATTTCACAGTCCCTATAATTCAAAATCTATGAAGCAAATATTACTACTTAGCTTAACAATACTGCTGATAACCGGTTGTAAAAAAGCTATCAAAAAAACACAGGAACAAATTGCTGCAAGTCTTATTGAAAAAGCAATTACAGATGGGCAATGGTTGGTAAGTGTTTATAATGATGGTACTGATTACAAAGCTGAATTTGATGTGTACGAATTTCAATTTAAAACCAATCGTACGGTTGACGCCATTAAAAATTCAGTTACTGAATCAACAGGCTCCTGGGGTGAAAACTCAACCGAGTTTACAATTACTGCAGATTATCCTTCTACTGCAAATCCAACGCTGCAACGGTTGGATGGAGTTTGGAAAATTAAAGACAGTAACTGGACATGGGTAAAAGCAACTCAAACAATCAATGGTAAACTCACAACACTTGAATTGAGAAAGAAATAAAACAAACATTAATGTATTCATAACCCCAACTTTTAAGTTGGGGAAGATCATAGCAGAAAAGATGGCTTTAGCCATGACTTTATTTTTCATGGCTAAAGCCATTCTGCTATACATGTTAAACCCCGGACTAAAGCTCCGGGGTTAAGGTTTATTAGAAACTCTTATGATAACACAGTTTCTGTACTATGTTCTTTTGGCATTGCATTTTCAACATTTACACCAAGAGCTGTTGCCACCTGCATTCCAAGGCCAATATCAGCACGGAAGAAATGACATAATTGGCGGTTAATGATCTCATCTTTTTTTGGTCCACTGATGCCTTTCATTGCGCCTGTTATATTGCTCACCAAATTTTTCTTATCCTGCTCATTCAATACATTACGCCAAAACATGCCGGGCTGTGTGTAATGATCATTTTCCCCTTCAGCATTCCGATCATACCAATCAGCTGTCAACGAATCTAATTCTATTGATGGATTTTTGTATGCTTCATCCGGTTTGATGTTGTCAAAACTGTTGGGGAAATAGTTTGGTTCACTGCCAGCATTTCCATCAACCCTCATCAAACCATCTCTTTCATAATTATTGACCATGTAAGGACATTTATTTACAGGTATTTGCTCATAGTTTACACCCAAACGATGACGGTGTGCATCAGGGTAGGAAAGAATGCGTCCCTGTAACATTTTATCAGGACTATAACTGATGCCATCAACCACATGGGCCGGAGCGAAAGCACTTTGTTCTACATCGGAAAAATAGTTCTTCGAATTTTCATTGAGCTCTAGTTCACCAACATCAATTAATGGGAAATCGCCATGTGGCCACACTTTTGTAAGATCAAAAGGATTCCATTTAAAATTTGCTGCCTGTTCTGTTGTCATTACCTGGATCTTCAATGACCATTTTGGGAAATCCTTGTTCTCAATTGCATATACTAAATCTCTCTGCGCCCAATCAGCATCTTCACCTTTCATTTTTACAGCCTCATCATTCACAAAGTTTTTAATGCCCTGTTGTGTTTTAAAGTGAAATTTTACCCACACCCTTTCATTGTTAGCATTATAGAAACTAAAAGTATGACTGCCAAAACCATGCATATGCCTGTAGCTGTAAGGAGTACCTCTGTCGCTCATCAGGAACATTACCTGGTGAAGACTTTCAGGGTTTAGGCTCCAGAAATCCCACATCATAGTCGGGCTTTTACAGTTCGTAAAAGGATCCCGCTTTTGCGTATGAATAAAATCGCCAAATTTTTTGGGATCTTTTACAAAGAAGATGGGGGTGTTGTTGCCTACTAAATCCCAGTTGCCGTCTTCCGTATAAAATTTCAGGGCAAACCCTCTTGGATCCCTTTCAGTATCAGCACTCCCTTTTTCACCACCAACTGTTGACATACGAAGAAACATTTTTGTTTTCTTCCCAATCTGGTTAAAAATTTTTGCCCTAGTGTATTGGCTGATGTCATGCGTTACAGTAAATGTTCCAAATGCACCCGATCCTTTTGCATGCACAACCCTTTCTGGAATCCGTTCCCTGTTGAAGTGCGCCATCTTTTCATGAAGGATGAAATCCTGTAATAATAAGGGGCCCCTGGCACCCGCACTCATTGTGTTTTCATTCTCAAAATAAGGAATACCGGAGGCGGTTGTAAGTTTTTTCTGATCGCTCATATAGTAGTTTTAAGTGAAGACAAATATTAATAGGTTAAAGATGAAATACTTTTTTAAATAAAGCAAATCAATTAATTTTATATACTTATAGATTTTAACTATGACTTTAACCCAGCTTGAATATTTGGTAGCAGTGGATATATACAGGCATTTTGCCATTGCTGCAGGAAGGTGTTTTGTTACACAGCCTACACTCAGTATGCAGATACAGAAACTGGAAGCAGAGCTGGGTATAAAATTGTTCGACAGAAGTAAACAGCCGGTTATTCCCACAGAAGCAGGAATTGAAATAATTGAACAGGCAAGGAAAATTTTGCAGGAACGAAATGCCATCCATGAGCTTGCACAAAACAAAAAGGGTACACTCACAGGTGAATTGAGGATCGGCATTATTCCAACTTTAGCACCATACCTGTTACCACTTTTTGCCAAAAGCTTTACCGAAAAATACCCATCGGTAAAACTAATAGTGCATGAAATGATGACTGAATATATCATTAAACAATTAAGGGAAGGGAGAATTGATGCAGGAATACTTGTAACACCATTACAGGAAAACGGGATAAAAGAAGAAGTGTTATTTTACGAAGAATTACTTGTTTATGTTTCTCCTAAAAATGCAGCATTTAAGAAACAGTATGTATTGGCAAAAGATATTGAGCCTGAAAAACTTTGGTTGCTGGAAGAAGGACATTGCTTTCGCTCACAAATCGTTAATCTCTGTGAAGTAAAAAAGGCAAGTGAAATGAATTCACATTTTGAGTATGAAGCTGGCAGTATTGAAACGTTGAGGAGAATGGTGGAGTTGAATGACGGTATTACCATCTTGCCTGAATTGTCAACTCTTGAAATGACAGCAGATCAGCAAAAAAGGATCCGTCGTTTTCAAAGACCTGCACCTGTAAGGGAAGTGAGCATGGTGGTACACAGGGATTTTATGAAGAAACGATTAAAACAGGCAATAAAGGAAGAAATTATTGCTGCTGTTCCTGAAAAAATAAAAAAGAATAAGCATCAGAATATTGTTCCTGTGTAAACAATTCAAAAACCGATTAAAATAAAATAGTTTTCAGTTTAACCTTTTTATGATTGTTTTGTTCTTAAGACTTCATCAATAAATTTTTTTAAATATGGATATTCGAGTTGGACAGAAAGCCCCGGACTTTTCATTATACGATACAACTAAAAAGAAAGTATCACTTACTGACTTAAAAGGGAAAAATGTATTGCTTCTCTTTTTTCCGTTTGCATTTACCAGCACTTGTACAACAGAGCTTTGTGCCATTAGAGACGATATAGCCCGTTACAATAATGCCAATGCAGAAGTACTGGGTATTTCGGTTGATTCAGTATATTCACTGGCTAAGTACAAAGAAGAGCAAGGGTATAATTTCCCTTTGTTAAGTGATTTTAATAAAGAAACTTCAGCAGCATATGGTTCTCTTTACGCTGAATGGAAGCTGAACATGAGAGGTGTATCAAAAAGAAGTGCCTTTATTGTTGACAAAGAGGGTGTTGTGCAATATGCTGAAGTATTGGAAACTGCTGGAGATATGCCCGATTTTAAGGCCATTAATCAACTCCTCGAGGACCTGAATTAAAGCAAAAAGATGTTAAACTATCCCCCTGTTTTTATTGTGGCTTGCTGTTTGTTTTAAAGAAATGTGAAAAAAAACTTGTAAATTGGCAGTAATAAAATTAAATTTGTTTCGTTGAAACGGTTTTTTACGATAGTAGCCTTTATCCTTTCGATAACCACAATAGCCTCAGCCCAGTCGAACAGACTCACGACTACCAGTGCTGAAAATGTGGTTAAGCAGGTACGTTTTTATCCTAATCCTGCATCTTCTTTCATCAATTTTGAATTTAAAGACAACATTAATCTTTCCAACTATTCTTTTAAAGTATTCAACTTTATTGGTAAAAAAGTTTTAGAGATCAACAATCTTTCAGCCCGTACTGTCATTAATTTGGGCGACTATTTTCGGGGTGTTTATATCTTCCAGTTAACTGACCGGAACGGTCAGATCCTAGAAAGCGGAAAGTTTCAGGTGGTTAAATAATTTTCACTCTTTTTTCTTAACATCAATTACAGCTAAGTAGAATTCATACATTATACTTTTTAAGTCTTGCTTCAAAGTACCTGTACGATCAAAAACTTTAAGTAGTGTGTATTTTCCCAGCCCCAGATAATAGGATGGTCAGAGCTTTGAGATTGAAAAGTTACCTGCCTTATTTGCCTTTTTGCATCGTTGGCAGCCATTTGAATGATTTCAGAAAATAATTGTGGTTGCACCAGGTTGGTGCAGGAAGAGGTAACCAAAAACCCACCTGGCTTTACCAACTTCATTCCCCGTAAATTAATTTCTTTATAACCAGCTATCGCTTTTTGAATCGTTGATCTTGATTTGCTGAAAGATGGAGGATCAAGCATTACTACATCATATTGCCGGCCTTCTTTAACCCAGTTTTTTAAAACATCAAATGCATTGATGCATTCAAAGGTGCATTTATCAGCAACTCCATTCAACTCTGCATTTTTAATGCACATGGCAATAGCACTTTCAGAAATATCCAAACCATGAACAGTTTTTGCACCATAATGAGCTGCATGAATTTCAAATGAACCAGTATAAGTAAAGGCGCTTAATACAGTTGCATCTTTCACAATATGCTGAATTGCCCGGCGGTTATCCTGCTGATCAAGAAAGTAACCTGTTTTTTGGCCATTGGAAATATCAACATGAAATTGTAATCCATTTTCATTGATGATTATATTGGTATCAAAAGGGGCGCTTAGAAATCCTTTATGCTGCTGCATCCCTTCCAGTTCACGGATGGGAACATCATTACGTTCATAAATACCTTTGGGATTAAAAATCTGGTTGATGGCTTTCACAATAGCATTTTTCCAAACATCCATTCCAAGGGCCAGCGTTTGTAAAACAAAGTAATCGTTGAATTTATCAATGATTAACTGAGATAAACCATCTGCTTCCCCAAAAATGAGACGGCAGTTTTCTATATAACCCATTTGCTGGCGTTGCTTCCAGGCTTCGCTTATCTTTTTGAGAAAAAAAGCATCATTGATCTCTTCTTGTTTGTTTCGGGTGAGGATGCGAACCTGGATTTGTGATTGTGGATTATAATAACCTCTGGCCAGAAATTTATCATCATGCGTATGAACATCTACAATTTCTCCCGGCTTTGCATTTTCACTTACCTTATTCACTTCATTGCCAAATACCCAGGGATGTCCGTTTGAAACACGTTGGGAAATCTTCCTGTTCAGCGTTACTTTTGCCATAGCGGGCAAAGGTATCTTAAAACTTCAACCTATATGCAACGAATCAATGCTTTATAAAATCAATAGGTATCTCATCAATAAATTAGTTCGTATGAAACTATATCTCCGGGTTTTATTAATTTTTATAATGGTTGGGTTTTCATTTTGCAATAAACCTATGTACCCCAATGGAACATTTAAAGCAAAACTGTTGGCATCCTTCTGTGCATTTCACATTGTGCAAATACAGGATAGCGCTTATTATAATCAGGGTATGGATTGGACCGACTCACAAGGCAAACAATATCAGCATGTTTTTGCTGTAAAGAATCACTGTGATTTCGCAAAAGCAAACATCAAAGCCGGTGATATATTTAGCTGTACAATTCTTAAAGAAGATGGAGATGCCAATTGTGTGGTTTGTATGGGATTCATGGAAACGCCGCCATTGCAAAAGAATGTGAAAGTGGTGAATTAAATAATACCAAATAACAGGACTCAAAATAGAAAGGGCATTTGGATAAAACCGAGTGTCCTTTTTTATTTCCAAAAAAAATGCAAGAGTGCAGTATTCCTGCATATAAAACCCCTCCGAATCGTTTTAAGACAATTTGTCCCAATTCTTCCATTGGCAGTATTCTTGTCCAGCTTACCTTTGCCGACAATTTTACGTTTTATGGAGGATCAAACAAACGAAATGACAGAGAAAAACACAACTGAGGCAGAATTGAGCAATACTGCTTTCAGCGCAGATATTAACACCGATGAAAATGTGGCCGGCATCAATCATCTCAATGAACAAATAGGGGAGGAAAGTGAATTAGAGAAATTGAAAGAAGCTGTGGAAGAGGAGAAAAATAAATATCTCTACCTTATGGCTGAGTTTGATAATTTTCGCCGCCGTACAGCAAAAGAGAGGGTGGAGTTAATTCAGACAGCAGGCAAAGATGTGATCATCTCCTTACTTGAGGTCGTTGATGATGCTGAACGTGCAGAAGCTGAGCTTACAAAAACAATGGATCCAAAAGAATTGGGAGGTGTGAAATTAGTATTTCAAAAACTACGCAACATTCTGCAAAGCCGTGGTTTAAAAGCGATGGATGAAAAAGGGAAAGACTTTGATGCTGATAAACATGAAGCCATCACAGAAATTCTTGCACCAACTGTTGATTTAAAAGGGAAAGTGGTTGATGAAATTGAAAAGGGCTATTTGTTGAATGATAAAATCATCCGCTTTGCAAAAGTGGTAGTAGGAAAGTAAAAACTTATGTCAACTAAAAGAGACTATTACGAAACACTGGGTGTAAGCAAAACTGCTTCAGCGGATGAAATTAAGAAAGCATACCGCAAGGTTGCTATGCAATTTCACCCCGACCGTAATCCCGGAAATAAAGAAGCCGAAGAAAAATTTAAGGAAGCTGCTGAGGCTTATGAAGTATTAAGTGATACCGATAAGAAATCACAGTTTGATCGTTACGGCCATGCAGGTGTAAGTGGTAATGGCCGTGGTGGTTTTAGTGGAGCGGGTCATCACATGAACATGGATGACATCTTCAGCCAGTTTGGAGATGTTTTTGGCGATGATGTATTTGGCAGTTTCTTTGGCGGAGGACAACGCAGAGGTGGTGGAGGCGGAAGGGCCAGGGGTGTAAGAGGCACCAATCTTCGGGTTCGTATAAAAATGAATTATGAAGAAATTGCGAAAGGAGCCAGCAAAACCATCAAAGTAAAAAAACATGTAGTTTGTAATACCTGTGATGGTAGTGGTGCAAAAGATAAAAGCAGTATGCAAACCTGTGGTACTTGTGGCGGAAGCGGCCAGGTAAGAAGAGTGCAGAATACCTTCCTTGGACAAATGCAAACCGTTACAACCTGTTCTACATGTAATGGAGAAGGAACTACTATTGCCAACAAGTGCACAGTGTGTAAGGGTGAAGGAAGGGTTTATGGCGAAGAAAATATTAGTATCGATATACCTGCCGGCGTGCAGGAAGGCATGCAGTTAAGTGTTGCCGGCAAAGGTAATACAGGTGAACGTGGTGGTGCCCCCGGCGATTTGATTGTATTGATCGAGGAAGAAGCACATCCGCACCTGCATAGGGACGGATTGAATGTAGCATTTGACTTGCACATTTCATTTCCTGATGCAGCTTTCGGGATACAGGCTGAAGTGCCAACAATAGATGGCCGTGCAAAAATCAAGATTCCACCCGGCACACAAAGCGGTAAAGTATTTCGTTTAAAAGGAAAAGGATTCCCTGCTTTGCAGAGCTATGAAAAAGGTGATCAATTGATTTATGTAAATGTTTGGACACCACAGCATCTTTCTGCTGATGAAAAAGCAATGCTTGAAAAAATGCAGGAAAGCCCCAACTTTCAACCCAAACCGGAAAAAGGCGACAAAGGATTTTTTGAACGGGTGAAGGAAATGTTTAGTTAAACAGAAAGAGAAGTTATAAATAGAATGGCGGGTAGATAAATCAATCGCCATTCAGTTTTTTGCCCCTTGCTTATACTCATCATTTCTTATTTTTACCACTTACCAGTCAACTGCTGAATTATTTACCCAACTTGCTTAAGCATACATGAGCGATAAAGTGATCTACTCTATTCCTGCACGATTTCGCCGGTTAGAAAATTTACATATTCTCTTCTGGTTAATAAAAGATGCCTGCTGGGCACTCAACTTGAAAACACCCGGCATGATCATGATCTTTCCTACTATGATTGCGGCCCTTGTTATCACATGGCAAACAAGGAAAATAATTTCTGAGCTCATGCATAACCTTGCCGTCTTATTCTGGATCACCGCCAACTGCACATGGATGATTGGAGAGTTTTATGGGTTGGATGAAGGGCGGTTCGGGTTGAGGAACCTGGCACTTATTCCATTCAGCATTGGGCTTTGCATCCTTTTAACTTTCTATGTATTGTATTATACCCGAAGCAGCTTCAGAGAAAAAGTATTGTTGCAAACAGAAAAAGTGCTTAATAGTAAAATGAAAGGGAATGCTGAACCCGGAGTAACTTAAATCCCTTTCTACGGATTAATGCTCAATAATTATCTTTGCGGTTCTTTATGAAGCTTTCTTTTGGGGTTAGAAATTTTCAGCGATTTCTCTTACTGTGGTCCCGGTTGCTTCGTTTGCTCTGAAAGCTGATTTTTTCAGGGTTAAAATTTCAATTTTAATAAAGTAAAACTAAATGTACAGAACACATACCTGTGGCGAATTAAGAAGTAATGATGCGGGCTCTACAGTAACAGTAGCCGGTTGGGTTCAAACCATACGTAAGTTTGGAAGCATCAGCTTTGTTGATCTACGTGACCGTTATGGCATCATTCAATTATTATTTGGCGAGGAATTAAATACAGATCTTGATACAAATCCGCTTGGTCGTGAGTTTGTATTGCAGGTAACAGGAACAGTGAATGAACGCAGCAATAAAAATGCAAATATTGCAACCGGAGATATTGAACTATTAGTTCAATCATTTAAAGTATTGAATAAATCAGCCGTTCCACCTTTCACCATCCAGGATGATACGGATGGAGGCGATGATATCAGAATGAAATATCGTTATCTTGATTTACGCAGAAATGCAGTGAAGAAAAATATTGAATTGCGTTATGCCGTAAACCGTGCTGCAAGAAATTATCTGCACAACAACGGGTTCATGGATATTGAAACGCCTTTCTTAATTAAATCTACTCCCGAGGGTGCAAGAGACTTTGTGGTTCCATCAAGAATGAATCCAGGTCAGTTTTATGCATTGCCACAAAGCCCGCAAACATTCAAGCAATTGCTGATGGTGAGTGGGTATGATCGTTATTACCAGATTGTAAAATGTTTTCGTGATGAAGATCTGCGTGCCGACCGTCAGCCTGAGTTTACACAAATTGATTGTGAAATGGCATTTGTAGAGCAGGAAGATATCCTCAACATGTTTGAAGGAATGGTGAAAGCCATATTCAAAGACGTGAAGAATATTGATTATACTGAAACGGTTGAACGTATGACATGGGAAGAAGCCATGTGGCAATACGGGAATGATAAACCGGATATCCGTTTTAACATGAAGCTCTGTAACATCAAATTCCCTGCCCATACATTCCCCACAAAAGAAAATCGGTCTGCTTTAATGGACGGAGTTGATTTTAAAGTATTTGATGAAGCAGAAACAGTAGTTGCGATTGCAGTTCCCGGTTGCAGTGAATATACACGTAAGCAAACGGATGAATTAACAGAGTGGGTGAAACGTCCGCAGATCGGTATGAAAGGATTGGTATTTATCAAATTCAATGCAGATGGTACATTCAAAAGCAGCGTAGATAAATTTTACAATGAAGAAAAGTTGAAAGCCATTGCCGAAGCATCGAATGCAAAAGCAGGAGATCTCATTTTAATTCTTGCAGGCGTAGAGGAACGCACACGGAAAGCCATCAGTGATCTGCGTATGTATATAGCTGATAAGTTAGGTTTGCGCAAACCAGATGATTATAAGTTGTTATGGGTGCTAGACTTTCCTTTATTTGAATATGCAGAGGAAGATAACCGTTGGGTAGCAAGACATCATCCGTTTACAAGTCCAAAGCCCGATCAGATTGTAACAATGATCAATAACAATCCGGTGATTGACGATGCAGCAGAATACCTGAAACATCCTTATGCCGGTATTAAAGCCAATGCGTATGATATGGTGTTGAATGGAAATGAAATTGGGGGAGGTTCTATCCGCATTTACCAGCGAGAACTGCAGGAGAAAATGTTTGCTGCATTGGGTATGGATGCAGAAGAGCAGCAGCACAAATTTGGATTCCTGTTAGGAGCATTTGAATATGGCGCACCGCCACATGGAGGTATTGCCTTTGGCTTCGACCGTTTATGTGCCATCCTCGGGGGTAGTGAAAGTATCCGTGACTTTATTGCTTTCCCGAAAAATAATTCTGGACGGGATGTGATGCTGGATGCACCGAGTACAATTGATTCGAAACAATTTGATGAGTTACAGATAAAGCTGGATTTGAAATAATAAAAGAATGAAATCATTAACAATCTACCGTATCCTTTCTTATTTTCTTATCATCATTGCAGCCCTTTTTGGTTTTGCATGTTTGTTTGCAATATTGTTTGCTTTAAGTAATCCTGCTTTATTATTGTCAGTGTTTGTAATTGCGGCTGTCGTTCTTTACAGTTTTACCAGTTTTATTTTCCTGGTAAAAGGAATTTATAGTAGCAGGCCATTAAAATCAAAACTGAAAGATTTTATCAAAGTGAATGCATATGTTGCTGTTTTATTTGTTGTGATGAATATTGTTCAATCTGTTTCTGTCATCAGCAATCCTGTTATTTTAAATGATGCAATTACCCAGGTAACAGCCCTTCAAAATGGCAAATCACCTTTGTCATCGGCTCTCATGTTGAAAATGATGAAAGCAGTCGTTTGGTTTATGCTTTTTTATTCAGTGATATTGGGTCTTCATATTTTAATCACTTTTCGCCTGTTAAAACAGTACGGTCATTTATTTGCTAATAAGAATAGTGAGGATATAAATTCTATAGGCAATAACTGATTTTTTAACTCGTCCATTTTTTTTTATTCGTTTCTTTAGGATAAAGCAATGCTATGCTGAAATATTCTTTCATTCTACTCTTGTTTGTTCAATGTTTTCTTTCATGTAAAAAGAATAATAAGCCGGCTGATGATGTTGCCATTGCAAAAACAACCCTCAACATTAGTTACGCATCCGATGCGAGGAACAAGATGGATGTGTATTTACCCGCCAATCGTTCGGAAGCAAATACACCGGTGATGGTGATGATACATGGCGGTGCCTGGGCGGAAGGAGACAAAGCTGATTTCACTCCCTTTGTGGATACAATGAAAAGAAGATTACCGCAATACGCCATCTTCAATATTACTTATCGTTTAGTAAATAATGGGCAGAACCTTTTTCCTGCCCAGGAGCAGGATGTAAAAAAATGCATTGAATACATCAACAGTAAACGCAGTGAATATAAAATTTCTGCCATGTTTATTCTCATTGGTGCCAGTGCAGGTGGTCACCTGGCATTATTACAATCTTATAAATATACTTCACCCATCAAAGTAAAAGCAGTGGTTTCTTTTTTCGGTCCAACTGACTTAACACAATTGTATAATAGCCCACCCAATCCATTACTCCCTTTGTTGCTGTTTAATGTAACAGGAACAAATCCAACAACAAATCCTGCTATTTATCAGCAATCATCGCCTGCTACTTTTGCAGTTGGTGGGAGTTCACCTACATTGTTATTACATGGCGGCCTTGATCCCCTGATCCCCGCATCGCAATCAACTTTACTGCGGGATAAATTAAATACTCTATCCGTGCCTAATCAATTTGTGTTGTATCCCAATGGAGGACATGGTGATTGGGACGGGCCAACTTATTTTGATGCATTTAATAAAATAGATGCTTTTTTAAAAATCTACAATCCCTAGTGCTTCAAATTGATCATACCGGAGCGAATAGTATTTAAATATTTTATACACAGTTTTTAATTTTCATTTTGGATTATACCATCTCCTTCAACGATTATTTTTATTATGAAATGGTATAACTTGCTGCCATGCAGCAGGCGCCATTAGCAGAAAGATTAAGACCCAAAGAACTTCATGATCTTGTTGGTCAGCAACATCTCACAGGAGAGGGAGGTATTTTGCAAAAAGCCATTGCCAGCGGAAATATTCCCAGTATGATTTTGTGGGGCCCGCCCGGTGTTGGCAAAACAACAATTGCCAATATTATTGCGCATACTGGAAAGGCTACTTATTTTCAACTCAGTGCAATCAGCAGTGGAGTAAAAGAAGTAAGAGAAGTAATTGAACAGGCAAAACAGCAATCAAAAGTTATATTGTTTATTGATGAAATTCATCGTTTCAATAAAGGACAGCAGGATGCATTATTAGGTGCTGTTGAGAAAGGCATTATTACATTGATTGGCGCAACCACAGAAAATCCTTCTTTTGAAGTGAACAGCGCCTTGCTCAGCCGCTGCCAGGTATTTGTATTAAAAGCATTGGAAGAAAAAGATTTGATTCAATTGTTACACAAAGCCATTAATGAAGATGTTGAATTGAAAGGAAAGAAAATTGAGTTGAAAGAAACAGAAGCACTCATCCGTTTAAGCGGTGGTGATGCCCGGAAATTATTGAACTTACTGGAAATAATCACCTCCCCAAACCCATCCGAAGGAGGGGCTTCAGAAACCACCTCTAATATTGAAATAACTGATGCGCTTGTGCTTGACAACATTCAGCAGAAAATGGCTTTGTATGATAAGAGCGGTGAGCAGCATTATGATATTATTTCCGCTTTCATTAAATCTATTCGTGGCAGCGATCCCAATGCAGCGTTGTATTGGTTAGCCCGTATGATCGAAGGGGGAGAAGATGTAAAATTTATTGCAAGAAGATTATTGATTCTAGCAAGCGAAGATATCGGCAATGCAAATCCAAATGCTTTACTGCTCGCCAATGCAACCTTTGAAGCCGTAAACAAAATAGGTTATCCTGAATCGAGTCTCATCTTATCACAATGTGTCATTTATCTTGCATCAAGCGCAAAAAGTAATTCATCAACAGTTGCTATCGGTAATGCGATGGCAGCGGTTAAACAATTTGGCGATTTATCTGTTCCCCTGCATATCCGGAATGCTCCAACTAAATTGATGAAGAACATGGATTATGGCAAAGGGTATGAGTATTCGCACAGTTATGAAAATAATTTCTCGGCTCAGGAGTATTTACCTGAGAAGATCAAGGGAACAACATTTTTTGAACCAGGAAAAAATGCAAGAGAAGATGAATTGAGAAGATTTTTAAAACAACTCTGGAAGGAAAAGTATAATTATTAAGAAACAGAATTATGGTATTGAACTGGAACTTAAAAAAATTTGAAGCGTTAACGCCTTATGAATTGTACAACATCATATGGTTGCGGAATGAAGTATTTGTAGTAGAACAAAACTGTGTGTATCAGGATGCTGATTATAAAGATCAGAAAGGCTGGCATTTGATGGGGCTCAATGAAAAAGATCAACTGATGGCTTATGTACGATTATTACCTCCGGGAGTTTCGTATGCAAATGAGCCTTCCATTGGCAGGGTAGTTACAAATCCTGCTGGCAGAGGTATTGGTGCAGGCAGGGAATTAATGCAGGAAGCCATCAGGCAATGTGCTTTATTATTTCGTGAAGCGGATATTAAAATTGGCGCACAATATTACCTCTTGAATTTTTATACTTCACTCGGTTTTGAACAAACAAGTGCCATTTATCTGGAAGATGGAATAGAACATATTGAAATGATTCGTTTTTTTAAAAATGAATAGGTAATTTTACCGCACACCACAAGTAAATACCCCTAAAAGCCTATGTCAGTAAGGGTTTATACTCAAATTCAGAAAGAAATAGTTTTGAAATTCAAGATTGTTTTTCTAATATTGCTATCGAATATCCAGTATCAGAAAAACCAAATATCCAATTCTATGAAAATTCGTACGTTTCAATTTTCCCTGTACGCTTTTTTCCTTTCTTATTTTTGTGTTCAATCAATGAACGCACAGGTTGGTTTAACTACAGCTAATTCCCGATTTGAAATAGGTTTGAACATTGGTCCAATGAATTTTTTGGGTGATCTCGGTGGAAACCGTGGTAAAGGAACGTATGGTCCAAAAGATAATAATATACCTGTTACAAATTTTATTGGCGGCATTTCTGCTTCCTATTATCCATCGGAGTGGATCGGTTTCCGGATTGCTGGTAATCTTGGTCAAATGGAAGGTGATGACCGTCTCATCAAACAAAAGCAACCTGCTGATACCTGGGAAGGTGCACGCAAATACAGAGATCTTACATTTCGTTCTCCATTGCTGGAAGGCTATGCAGGAATTGAAGTATATCCCACTGCATTCATCAGTTTAAAGAACGGTTGGGGGTTACCACGGTTCCGGCCTTACCTCATTGGCGGTATTGGTATATTTAAATTTAATCCACAGGGATTGTATAAGGACCCAACAGGAGCAGAATCTTGGGTTGATCTGAAACCATTACGGCTGGAAGGACAAGGAATGGTAGAAACAGGAATTCCTGAATACAGTTTAATTTCATATAATGTTCCATTAGGAATTGGTATTAAATATGATCTTACAGAACGCATCACTTTTGGTATTGAATTGATTCATCGAAAAACAGGCTCTGATTATATTGATGATGTAAGTAACAAATACATTGATCCCGCATTGTTCGATAAATATCTGTCGCCCAGCCAGGCTGCTATTGCAAAATATATGTGGAATCCAAGTAATTTTTATCCTAATAATTCAATTCCTGGCTACACACCATACCTGCCCGGTAAGAAAAGAGGGAACCCTGATAGAAACGATTCTTATTTTTCAAGTACGTTTCGTTTAACGTGGAAGATAGGTGATGTATACGCTGATTGGTTCAGAAACAAAAACTCAATGAAATGCCCACAATATTTTTAGAAAACATTTAGTATCCTTTATTACCCATACCCAAATCCTAAAACATGAAAACCGAGATTCAAAAATCGAAAGCAAAAGCTTTACCCAACCCGCAAATTACAATATGGCTTTTACGCATCGGGTTAATTTCACTTTACATTCTCTTATTCATTTTCAAGAAAAAATTATATCTGTAACTCACTGAGCAAAGTATGCAATAAACGTTAGTCCGTACCCTATCTCTTAGTTTCCAATCCTGTGAAAATCAAATAAGAGAACCAGAGACCGATATTTATTTCACCATGCTTTGCTTTTTTTTCTTGTATGATTCACCTAAAATTATATTCTTAATTCTTTAAGCAAAGTATGCAATAAACGTTAATCCGTACCCTATCTCTTAGTTTCCAATCCTGTGAAAATCTAATAAGAGAACCAGAGACCGATATTTATTTCACCATGCTTTGCTTTTTTTATTGTATGATTCATCTAAAATTATATTCTTAACTCTTTAAGTAAAGTATGCAATAAACGTTAGTCCGAAACCTATAGATGTTCCAATCCTGTGAAAATCTAATAAGAGAACCAAGGACCGATATTTATTTCACCATGCTTTGCTTTGTTTCTCTTGGTCCGTACTCTATCCTGTTGCCCCCCTTGGTCGGGGGGCATTTTTTTTATGGGAAGTTTAAGAGCTCGGTTTTGAGGAACTGTGCAGTATAACTTTCTTTACAATCAACTAAATCTTCAGGAGTGCCTTCAAATAAAATTTTGCCTCCTCCATCACCACCTTCCGGCCCAATGTCAATCACATGGTCAGCCACTTTTATAACGTCCATATTGTGTTCAATGACCAATACGGTATTACCCCTGTCGGTGAGTTTGTGTAATACGTTTAACAAGTGTTCAATATCCTGGAAATGCAATCCCGTAGTAGGCTCATCTAAAATATAAAACGTTTTACCTGTATCTTTTTTTCCCAGCTCTGTTGAAAGCTTTACCCGCTGTGCTTCACCACCACTAAGGGTTACAGCACTTTGGCCAAGGGTAATATAGCCAAGCCCCACATCGGCCAGTATTTTAATTTTACGATAGAGATAAGGAACGGGCTGAAAAAATTCAACCGCCTCTTCTACAGTCATATCCAGTACATCAGCAATTGATTTTCCTTTGTATCTTATTTCTAAAGTTTCACGGTTATAACGTTTGCCGTTACATTTTTCACAATGCACATATACATCAGGCAAAAAATTCATTTCAATTACACGCATACCTCCGCCTTCACATACATCACAACGTCCTGTTTTAACATTGAATGAAAATCGACCTGCATTATAACCACGGATCTTTGCTTCGGGAATGGCCGCAAAAAGCGTCCTGATTTCTGTAAAAAAACCGCAATACGTTGCAGGGTTGCTTCTTGGTGTACGACCAATGGGTGATTGATCAATTTCAATTACTTTATCAATATGCTCTAATCCTTTAACTGATTTATAAGGCAAAGGATTCGCTTTTGAATCATAACAATATTTACTGAGAATGGGATAAAGTGTTTCATTGATCAAAGTGCTTTTACCACTGCCGCTTACACCGGTAACAACAATCAGTTTGCCTAACGGAAGCTGGATGCTTACATTTTGCAAGTTGTTACCTGCCGCACCTTTGAGTTCGATCATTTTTCCATTACCCTTTCTTCTTTCTGCAGGCACAGGAATCGTTTTTTCTCCGTTCAAATATTTGGCAGTGTCGCTTCCTGAAGCAAGCACTTCTTTTGGTGTACCGGCAGATACAATGGTGCCGCCATGTTTACCTGCCTTAGGACCAACATCTATTAAATGATCAGCTGCAAACATGATGTCTTTATCATGTTCTACAACTAAAACATTATTGCCAACATCCCGTAAATTTTTTAATGCATCAATCAAACGATGATTATCCCGTTGATGCAATCCTATACTTGGTTCATCTAAAATATAAGTTATGCCCTGCAATTGCGATCCTATTTGTGTCGCTAAACGAATGCGCTGACTTTCACCGCCACTCAATGTTCGGCTTGAACGGTTCAATGTGAGATAGGTTAATCCAACATTCAATAAAAATTGCAAACGTTCTCCTATCTCTTTTAAAACATCCTTTCCAATAGTTGCCTGTTTATTGTTAATGCGTAGTTCAAGGCCATCAAACCAGGCAGCCAGGTTATCAAGATTTAGTTCACTGAGCTCGGCAATATTTCTATCATCAATTTTAAACCACAAACTTTCTTTTTTCAATCTTGCGCCATTACATGAGCTGCAAGTTTGCAATGTCATGAATTGAACAACCCATTCACGTAAGGCTTCTGTACTGTTTGCAGAAGCGAACCATCTTTTGAGCATGGGGATGATGCCTTCATAACTCCCTGTATATTCTTGAGGTATACTTTCATCGTTTACATCCACCATAAGTGCTGAGCTGATGTTTTTATCACCCAATAAAATAAGATCTAATTGTGCTTTCGGTAAATCCTTTACAGCTGTATCTAATTTGATCTTATGTTTTTTTGCAAACTGTACCACCTGTTGAAACACACTGGCATCACGTTCTTCGCCTAAAGGAGCAATGCCGCCTTCCTTAATTGTTTTTAATTGATCGGGAATCACTTCATCCATATCTATAGTATATACATTTCCCAATCCTTTGCAGGTAGGGCATGCGCCATAAGGACTGTTAAAAGAAAAAGCATTGGGCGAGGGTTCTTCATAGCTAAGCCCGGTTTCTTCACACATTAATTGTCTAGAAAAAAGAACAACGCCCCCATTGCCTGCAGGGAAGGAAGTAACAGTTTCCGAATTTTCAAACAACGGGTTATTATTTGTTACTTTGGCTTTTGGATTTTGATCTTTGGATTTGGCGTTTTCACTTTCAACTGCAACCATCATCAGGTCTTTACCCAGCTTTAATGTTTGCTGCACACTCTGGCTGATGCGTACTTTAAAATCATCACTCACTTTTAAACGATCAACCACCACTTCAATATCATGAATTTTATAGCGATCAACCTGCATTTTTGGGGCAAGGTCTTTTATTTCGCCATCGATTCTTACTTTCACAAAACCCTTCTTTCTGGTTTCTTCAAACAACTCACGGTAATGACCTTTGCGGCCTCTCACCAAAGGAGCAAGTAAAGAAATTTTTTCACCATCAAATCGTTTGAAGATATTTTCTACAATTTCCTCTTCACTCCATTTCACCATTTTTTTTCCGGTATTATAGGAATATGCTTCGCCAACTCTTGCATATAGTAAACGCAAAAAATCATATACTTCTGTAATGGTGCCCACCGTTGAACGGGGATTTTTATTGGTTGTTTTTTGCTCAATGGAAATAACGGGGGAAAGCCCGGTGATCTTGTCAACATCCGGTCGTTCCATGTCACCTACAAACTGGCGGGCATAGGCACCAAAGGTTTCCATATAACGTCGCTGGCCCTCGGCATAAATGGTATCAAAAGCCAGCGATGATTTACCGCTGCCGCTGATACCGGTAATAACTACCAGCTTATTTTTGGGAATACTAACATCAATATTTTTCAGGTTATGTACCCGTGCACCTGAAACTTCAATCTGGTCATTGCTTATTTCACTCATAATTTATTTGTCCTGGCTGGCCTTCAAAGCCAGACAGCGAATTTACCGTGAAATTCATTACTAAAGTTATTAGGTTTTTAGATTGGCCGAATCATGGTTTCCAACTAATTAGCTGTTAAAGGAGAGAAGAGGGTTGTAGCTATAAGGTTAAACACAATAGCGAAGGCCAATATTAAATAATTGTTAAGTGGAAAAATAAGCTGCTCTTCTGTTTTGATTTGCAGTGCTTCGTGCTAACTTTTACCTCAATTACGACCTGACAATCATAAAAGCAAAAAACTTACACATGAGCTTAGCTGTTTACAATGCTGTTCAGATGATTCTTCACGACGGCAAGGAGGAGCATCGTTTCACTTTAAAACTAAGTCCTTCTACAGATAGTTTCCGGCTAGAAAGTGGAATGATGAAACGTAGTATTTTCATAGGTAAACGCATGTTCAACAAACTGTTTCAACTTATTAGAAATGAATATGGATATACCTTGGGCCGCATCCAGTATGACGACGACCAGATGAAAAAAGGATTAGCTACTACTGAAGAGCATGATCAATTCCGTTTCACTATCAACGAACAAAGTGAGATTGAAGTGATGTTTGAAAATGACGCTTTGCCTCAAAAAAAAGTAACTGCTACCATTCCTTTAAAGTATGAAACAGATAGTGAAAAGAAAGCCCAGCTAAAGGCACTTATTCCATCTGTGCTTGCAGCTCTGATCTTAACAAGAGAGATGCATCCTGTTCTCTAACGACTGATAGTTAAAGAAATTTGGTAACATAATTGTTTTGCTGCTAACTTTGTGGCAGTTCTTTTAATCCCGTTAATACCGGGACACTTATCAAGAAAGGCAGAGGGTAATGGCCCGATGAAGCCTTGACAACCTCTCTCGTTCAGCCATGCTGGATTTTGAGAAAAGGTGCCAATTCCATCCGCCGCGGCGGAACGATAAGTCAGATATACAGCTTAAACATTTACTAAACATAAAAAGCTCATCTGATTTCATCGGATGAGCTTTTTTGTTTTGAAGGTTTTTTCATGCAAGTAAGTTATCTGGTATATCCTCTTTTTTAATAAGTAGATAAGAACAGAACATCAAAAAAAGAAACACAAAGAAATGAAACAAACAGTTGTTATTAAAAGCATTGGCAAAACTTTTGCAAATTCTTTTTTGCATACATCAGAAAAGCCGACTACTTTTGTCGGGTATTCATCTTACATGAACAATCACAACAACAATACACGAATTACTTTTACTGCAGCTATGCAGTGTTGTTGTATTTGTTGTATGCCGTAAGGCATACCAACTCATTTCCGACCCCGCCTGACGGGGAGGTTTCACACACATTTCTCACACACACATTTATACTTTTCTAAATCATACTTAACATGAGCAATAATCTTCATTTTGAAACATTACAGTTACATGCAGGACAACAAATTGATCCAACAACAAAAGCACGGGCAGTTCCTATTTATCAAACAACTTCTTATGGATTTGATAACAGCGAACATGCAGCCAACTTATTCGGCTTAAGAGAATTCGGAAATATCTATACCCGTATCATGAATCCTACAACCGATGTGTTTGAACAACGCATTGCAGCGCTGGAGGGTGGCGTAGCTGCATTAGCAGTTGGCAGCGGACAAGCATCGCAGTTTCTTGCACTCAATAATATTTTACAGGCAGGTGATAATTTTGTTACAACCACTTATTTATATGGCGGTACTTACAATCAGTTTAAAGTAGCATTCAAGCGCCTTGGTGTTGAGGCCCGTTTTGCAGATGGTGATGATGCAGAAAGTTTTGTAAAGCATATTGATAAAAATACAAAAGCGATTTACTTAGAAACAATTGGTAATCCCCGTTTAAATATTCCAGACTTTAAAAAGTTTGCTGACTTAGCAAAAGAATATGATCTGCCTTTAATCGTTGATAATACTTTCGGGGCAGGTGGTTATTTATTCCGGCCCATTGAACATGGCGCCAACATTGTTGTTGAAAG
>JBKJNM010000017.1:0-5903 GCA_046593655.1 Lacibacter sp.
CCAATCCGATCCTTATGAAGAAATACAACAGCTTACATCTAAGCTTTTTCTTTCTTTTTCTTTTATTCAGCTTCCATGCAAAGGGTCAGGCTAATGTATTATTGGGTAAAAGTTTTGTAAATATCACACGGCCAAACGGGGGTACAGTTGTACCAGGAGATGTACTTGAAATACGCCTTTCATTTTTTGTTTATACAGGCACTACCAATTTTATTTATCGTGTACGTTACAACGATACAATTCCAAATAATCTTACTTATGTAAACAGCTCCTTAAAATTGTTGACCAATGAAGGAGTACTTTATAAAGCATATACCGACGCAGGTGGCGATGACCAGGCTATGTATAATTCAGTTGATAAAACCATCCGGTTTAATTTGGGAAGAGATACAACTGCAGGCGGCTTTTCCTTCCAGGTAAAAACAGTGGCAAGTACAGCAACAGATACAAGCGTTGGCGGAGGTTATTTTAACCGTGCCAATCACAGACCAAGAGCCGGAGGAGGCTCTTTGGGAAGCGGCATGTTATTATTGGTTACGTATCGTGTAACAGTTGATGCATCAACAGCATACAATACAATTATCACTTATGGTTCCGGTGCATTACGCTACAGGCGATTGGTTGGGTCGGGAGTTGCAGGCGATCAATATATATTGAATCCTAACGGACTTTCCTTTATTGTTTATCAGAACTATGGTTTGTGTACGAACGCAACCGGTTCAAATAATATAACTGCAGGTAATGGCGACTTTGGATCAGGGACTTTACAAAACGGTACAAGCCCCGGTGCTGCTGTTCCCGGTTATGTATTCGGAAATATCACATCCAGTTTCCCGGGCGATGGCAGTTACAGTGTTATAAAAAATTTAAGCCCCAATCAACTAACAGATCCAACTGTTGCAAGACCTAATACAACATCCGGCAATCGTGTATTTGCTGTATGGGATATAATTGGTGATCATACCAATGCCTCTAATTTAACAGCAGGAAATACTCCTGTTGCATCCGGAGCCTCTGGAGGTTATATGCTGGTTGTAAACTCAGCGTTGCAATTAAGTGTGGCCAATAATCAAACCATTAGTGGCTTATGTGAAGAAACCTTTTATGAGTTTTCTGCATGGTTTCGCAATGTTTGTAAACGATGCGGCTCCGATAGCATGGCAAGAGGGGCTTCCGGTACCAGTGTACCGGCGGGGTATTTGCCATTGCCGGGAAATGATTCATCGGGTGTAAAACCCAATCTTACATTTCAGATTAATGGTGTTGATTATTATACTTCAGGTAATATTGAATATGCAGGAACCTGGGGTGAGTGGATTAAAAAAGGTTTTGTATTTAAAACAAGCGCAGGACAAACATCTGCAACAATTTCCATTAAAAATAATGCGCCCGGCGGCGGTGGTAATGATTGGGCCATGGATGATATTGCATTAGCTACCTGTTTACCTGCATTGGATATGCGGCCCAGTAAGACGCCTACCTATTGTTTAAATAATCAGGTTAATATTTCAGTAGCTGTTTCAACTTTCTTTAATAATTATTTTTATTATCAATGGGAAAGAAGTACTGATGGAGGAACTACTTGGGTAGCAGCACCTGAATCACCGGGCATACAAACATTTACTTATACTAATTTCAGTGGCGAATACAGAGATACAGTTGCTTTGCCATCTTTTATTGCCAATTCCTCTTACAACGGGTACAAATACAGGATAAAAGTTGCAACCTCTCTTACAAATTTGTCTTTAGGCGCCTGTTCAGTTTATAATACAGCAGATATCATTACGATTACAGTAAATAACAGTTGTACTGCGTTGCCTGCTGAAATATTAAAATTCAATTTGCAACTTAGAGACGAGTATACAACCTTAAACTGGTTTGCAAAACATGAGCAGAACCTTCAGTTCTATGAGATTGAAAAAAGTACTGATGGACAAATTTTTTTAAGTATTGGTAAAGTAATGGCGAAAGGAACAGATACAATTGAAGTACATTATTTTTTCAATGATCCTGTTTCTGTGTCAGGCAAAGTATTTTACCGGTTGAAATTAACCGGTGCCGATGGTATGAAGAAATACAGTGAAACGGTTTCTGTTTCATTGATGCAGCCAAAACTGGTTCAACTCAGCAACCTGGTAAACCCATTTAAAGAAAAACTGTTGTTCCAGTTTTATACCTATCAAAAAGAAGAGGTTGAATTGTATTTGTTAGATGCATCCGGTAAACCTGTATTAAACAAGAAGTTAAATGTAAACAAAGGAACCAATGCTTTGATGATTGATGTGCCATCTCATTTGCAAAAAGGAACTTATTTTTTAAGGGTAGTTTCAATTAACGGAGTAATAAATAAAATCATTCAAAAACTATAAATAAACGAGCCGGAACCAGAAGATTACAATATTACATCACCTGGGCATCATCTGTAACCTTTGAGTCGGTTTCAATGGTGGGATTGTTTTCTTTTTCTTTATGTTTTTTGAAAAACCGTTTCTGAAACACTAAGATGGTGATAACACCTGCAGAAATGGAAGCATCGGCTATATTAAAAATAGCCTGAAAAAAAGTAAACGGTTTTCCACCAATAAAAGGAACCCAGTTGGGCATTATTTTATTTTCAATGATGGGGAAATACAGCATATCCACCACATGGCCATGCAGAAAAGAAGAATAACCTTTGCCTGTAGCTTTAGCCAAACCATCGTAACCAAAATAAGAATCAGTTGCTGCATTATAAATCATGCCCTTATCGAAGATCATTCCATAAAACAAACTATCAATCAGGTTTCCTAAAGCACCTGCAAAAATAAATGAAGCACAAACAATAAATCCGCTGTGGTATTTTTCTCTTACAATTTTTACGAGATACCAACTGCCAAAGATCACTGCTGCTAAGCGGAAAAGCGTTAATGCCATTTTTGCCCACTCACTATTGCCTAATTTCCATCCATAAGCCATCCCGGCATTTTCAATAAAATATAAACGGAACCAGCGGCCAACAATGAATCTTTCATCCTGGTACAGCATATTGGTTTTGATCCAGATTTTCAAAGCCTGGTCTGCAAATAAAATAAGAAGAATAATAAATAAAACGTGGCGAATCTTCACGGTCTGTTTTTTTGTGCAGCAAAGATAAGGAGTTGAACGCAAGGTGGTTTGGGGTCATTATTCCTCAAAATAAATTCTTTTTACCCTTTGACTGATACCAGTCATAATCTCATAAGGAATTGTAAGGCTCCATTCTGCAAGCTGGTTAATGGATAATTGGTTGCCAAAAACGACTACCTCGTCATCTTCTATAACGCCTTCAATTGTTGTTATATCCAGCATGGTCATGTCCATACAAACGGTTCCAATAACAGGAGCCTGCCGGCCATTTACAAGCATGAAACCCTTGCCATTGCTGAGATTTCGGGGATAGCCATCTGCGTATCCAATACGCACTGTTGCAATAACAGATGGCTTATGAATGATGCCTTTGCGATTATAACCAACTGTTTCTCCCGGTTGTAAATGCTTCAATTGTGCAATGGTTGTTTTTAAACTCAATGCTTCTTCCAGTTTTAGTTGATTGGTTAATGGGCTGATGCCATACATGCCAATGCCCAGCCTTACCATATCGTATTGTAATTGCGGATGCCGTAATGTTCCGTTAGAATTATCAAGATGTTGGAGGAATGGATATTGTATCTGAGCCTGAATATAGTTACAAGCTTCTTCAAATATGGTTGCCTGTTGCAACGTAAATGCATCTTCTGTTTCATCTTCACTTGCTGCAAGATGACTGAAAACAGAATGTACAGTGAAATAATTTTTCTTTTTCAGATGTTCACACAATTGTTCTAATTCATTTTTCATAAAACCAAGCCGGTGCATACCCGTATCAATCTTTACATGAACAGGATAATCAGTAATCGCTTCTTTCTCCAGGTATTCTTCAAAGCTGTTCAATATAGAAAATGAAAATAACTCCGGTTCAAGATTGTGTTCTGTTAATGCATCAAATGAAACAGGCTCTGGGTTCATAACCATAATAGGCAAGGTAATACCGGCTTTTCTTAATTCAACACCTTCATCGGTAAATGCAACGGCTAAATAATCAGCTTTTAAAAACTGTAAAAGATTAGCAATCTCATAACTGCCACTGCCATACGAAAATGCTTTAACCATCGCCATAATTTTTGTTGATGGTTTTAACAGCTTTTGATATTCTTTGATGTTTCTTGCAATAGCAGATAAGTTGATTTCAAGAACTGTTTGATGGGTTTTTAATTCCAGCAATTGGGCAATTTTATCCAGTTCAAATACACGGGCTCCTTTAATAAGAATGGTTTCGTTGTGAAAGTGGAGCAATGCAAGTTGTTCGGCCAGTTCCTGTGTTGATGCAAAACTTTGGGTTTGTAGAGACGATGGAAGGTATTCAGTTAAATATTGTTTTGACTTTTCCCCAACAGTAATCAAACGGCTTACAGCATGGCTTTGAATCAATTTAGCAATGGATGCATACACATCAGCTTCCTGTTCTGCAGTTAAAGGAAAATCAGAGAGGATCAGTGTTTTATTTTTGTGCTGCCGTTGTTGCTGCAGCATATTAAGTGCAATGGCAAAGGAGCTGAGATCGGCACTGTAGCTGTCGTTCAGAATGGTTGTATTGTGTATGCCACTCTTTAATTCAAGCCGTAAACTTACAGGACGAAGTTGAAGAAATTTTTCTTTTAGCTGTTCAGTTGAAATTTGTAAATACAAACAAACACATAAACAGTTGATTACATTTTCAATAGAAGCATCATCAATAAAGGGAATTGAAATCGTTTTTGCTTTGTTCTGATAGCTGAAATGTATTTCTGTTTTTGTGTGCTGCTTTTTTACAGTTTGTATGATGAGATCATTATTATTGTTCTTTCCCCAAGTAAATAAATTGCTAACGGGTAATTGAAGTGGATTTAATTTTTCCGGAGAACAGATCAGTACTTCAGCATTGGCAAACAGCTTTATTTTTTCTGTTAATTTTTGTTGTTGATCTGTAAAGCCATCATCATGTGCTTCGCCAATATTGGTTAATATGCCAATGGCAGGCTGTATAATTTGTTGCAGCCGATCCATTTCTCCTGCCTGCGAGATGCCGGCTTCAAAAATACCCAGTGTATGTTCCTCTTTGATATGCCATACACTTAAAGGAACACCTACTTGTGAGTTATAACTTTTCGGACTGCGTACAATATTGAATTGAGTGCTTAATAATTGGTTGAGCCATTCTTTTACTATGGTTTTTCCATTACTGCCTGTAATACCAATTACCGGTAATTTGAATTGGCTGCGATGATAGGATGCTAAATGCTGCAGTGCATCGAGTGTGTCATCAACTAATAAAAAATTTGCATCTGTAAAATCAACGACAACATTTTTTTTCTGTACAACAAAATTTCTTATACCCTTACTGTAACATTCTTTTATAAAATCGTGTCCATCTCTCCTTGCTGTTTGCAGTGCAAAAAATAAAGTTGTTTGAGGATGGATGATACGACGGCTGTCAATCTGCAAATGCTCAATTGCGTCAGTTGTATTTGCCTGCTGCAAATACGCTGCATGAAGAATGCGGGCAATACGATCAATACTGTACACGGGCATAGGAACAAAGATGCAAACTATTCTGGCAAATCCGGCGGGAAGCCTTTTTTCTTATGATGAATGGAATAAAGGATAGAGCCGCCAATACATACAACAATAACAAATAATGAAATAACTACTTGCCATGTTTTACTTATCACATCACTTATTAATTCTTCGCCAAGCATTTTCAAACCAATAAATACCAGGACAATGGCAATTCCCTGTTGCAGGAAATCAAATTTACTTACCGCACCTCTCAGTAAAAAAAATAAGGAGCGCAAACCCAGTACTGCAAA
>JBKJNM010000097.1:0-11652 GCA_046593655.1 Lacibacter sp.
CCAACAACAATCACTAATAATCAATTTACGGCTGCTGGCGGTGCTGTGCAAGATGGAAGCTGTAATATTCAGTCAATTACCTATTCAGATTTAATAGACCCGGCAGACAATAAAAAATTAACCCGAACTTTTATTATAACTGATGTAGTGGGTAATACAGCAACTTGTACACAACTCATATTTAGCATAAATCCAGCCATTTCAGCCAGTCTGAGTCCGGCAATTCAAAATGTATGTCCTGGGGCACAACCTGTAGCATTAACAGTAGATGCATTTAGTTCCGGAGGTATTACCATCCAATGGTATAGCTCGCCTGGTCTTATATTTTCTGAAGCCACGCCAATATCCGGTGCTATCTCAGGCTCTTACACTCCTCCTGTAAGTAATATCATCGGCAACACGTATTATTTTGCAAGAGTTATAGATGGTTGCGGCCTGGCAGTTGTAAAAAGAGCAACAGTAACAGTAAGAGATAACGCTGAATGGGTATTAGATGAAGATATCGACGGATATTATACCGGAGCAGTTATTACAAGCTGTTTCCCTCCGGGTAAAGGTTATAAAATAAAAACAAATCAGCAAGCAGGTGATTGCGATGACAAAAAAGCCACTGTGTATCCAGGTGCTCCAGAAATAGCAGATGGTTTGGATAATAACTGTAATGGAGTAGTTGATGAAGGATTAACAGATACAGATGGCGATCAGATACCAGATTCTATAGATACAGACGATGATAACGATGGTATTGAAGATGGAAATGATTGTGCGCCGCTGGATGTAACAAAATGGCGCACTGGTACATTTTATATTGATGGAGACAACGATGGGTTCGGTTTTGGTGAGGCCATCAATCTTTGTTACGGTGAAGAAATACCAGCCGGGTATGCAGCAAATGCCAACGATTGTAACGACAGCGATAATACAATAACAATTGCTCTGGTATGGTACCTTGATGCAGATAAAGACGGTTATGCAGCATCAACCATAACATCCTGCACTTCGCCCGGCGAAAATTATTTCAGAAATGTGTTGCCCTTAGGCGATTGTGACGACAGCGATAAAGAAATTAATCCTGCAACACGATGGTACATCGATGTGGACGGTGATGGCTATCCTGGTACTCTTACGGCAACTCAATGTAGTCGCCCTTCATTCATGTATGCACCATTCCTTTATTCTAACGGTAAACTGGCTTCTGAACTGATCAGTCTTACGCTTGATTGCGATGATTTCAATCCAAACTCAAAACCGGTAACCTGGTATAAAGACTTTGATAATGATGGATTCACAGATGGAACAATAATTGAAACTTGCTCAGGAAGACCATCTCCATATCATAAGTTACAATCGGAACTAAAGAGTATGCAGGAAGATTGTAATGATAACAATCAATTGATCAATCCGCAAACACTATGGTTAAAAGATGAGGACAATGATGGCTATACAAGTGGTGAATCTATACGTCAATGTACGCAACCAGAAAATTATAAACTTGCTTCCTTCTTTTTAGGAAAACCAATTGATTGTGCTCCAATCGATCCATTAAAATGGCGCACAGGTACATTTTATGTAGACGCTGATGGGGATGGCTTAGGAGCCGGTGCCGGCGTTGTGCTTTGTTACGGTAATGGAATACCACAAGGGTATGCAACAAATGCAAATGATTGTAACGATGAAGACCAATTCAATACTCCGCTGCAACTGAATTGTCCAATCAATTTGTCAATCAGCAGTTGTAATCAGGAAGATATTGCAATTAAAACAGGATTAACTTTCAGCACAACAACTCTTCAAATTACAGAACAGCAATTGATTGCTGCAAAAGGTAGTATTACACCTGGAGCTTGTGGGGCTGCAACCATATTGTATAAAGATGCCGAAGATGCTGGGAGTACAAGTCTTAAAAAGATTATAACACGTACGTTCACTGTAACGGATGTAAGCGGTAAAGTATTCAATTGTACGCAAACAATAACAGTAGAAGATAAAACTGCGCCAACAGTCGTTACAAAAAATATCACTGTACAGCTTGGACCAGATGGCAAAGGAACGATTACAACTGCACAGGTTGACAATGGTTCAAGCGACAACTGTGGAATTACTTCTTACAGTCTCAGCAAAACTATTTTTGATTGTTCTAATGTTGGATTGAATACGGTAACGTTAACTGTAAAAGATGCAAACGGAAATGAAGCAAGTGCAACAGCAATTATAACCGTAGTTGATAACATCAAACCAACGGTTATCACTCAACCTGTAACAGTTTATCTGAATGCGGCTGGTACAGCAAGTGTAACTGCAGCGCAGGTTGATAATGGTTCAACCGACAATTGCGGCATTGCTACAAGAACACTCGATATCGCCAGCTTCACCTGTGCAAATGTTGGAGCCAACAACACGGTAAGGTTAACCGTAAAAGATGTAAACGGAAATGAAGCAAGTGCAACAGTAACTGTAACCGTGGTTGACAATATCAAACCAACGGTTATCACTCAACCTGTAACGGTTTATCTGAATGCAGCGGGCACAGCAAGTGTAACAGCAGCCCAGGTTGATAATGGTTCAACCGACAATTGCGGCATTGCTACAAGAACACTCGATATCAGCAGCTTCACCTGTGCAAATGTTGGAGTCAATAACACGGTAAGGTTAACTGTAAAAGATGCAAACGGAAATGAAGCAAGTGCAACAGCAACTGTAACCGTCGTTGACAATATCAAACCAACGGTTATCACTCAACCTGTAACGGTTTATTTGAATGCAGCCGGCACAGCAAGTGTAACAGCAGCGCAGGTTGATAATGGTTCAACCGACAATTGCGGCATTGCTACAAGAACACTCGATATCACCAGCTTCACTTGTGCAAATATGGGAGCCAACAACACAGTAACATTAACTGTAAAAGATGTGAACGGCAATGAAGCAAGTGCAACAGCAGTTGTAACAGTGGTTGATAACATCAAACCAATCATCAAAAGCGTTTCAGCCAACCCATCATCTTTATGGCCTCCCAACCACAAAATGAAACCGGTTACTGTTACAACTTTGAGTACCGATAATTGCAGCACGCCTGATTGTAAAATCATCACTGTAAGCAGTAACGAATCAGAGGATGGTACTAGTGATGATGATCTTCCAGGCGATTGGAAAATTACAGGTAAGAACACCGTAGAGCTGCGTGCAGAACGTGCAGCCACTGGTAACGGCAGAATTTACACCATTACGGTTAAGTGTACAGATGCCTCGGGTAATGCAACAATAGCAACAACGAATGTAATTGTAGCACATAATATTACTGCACCAATGAGTGGTGCTTCATATAAAATTGGAAGCATCATCAGCTTTGCAGGTACATTCTGGGATGTGCCAGGCAATAAACACACTGCACGTTGGGTAATTGATAACAGCACCGTTGCAGGCAAAGTAACAGCCGAACCAAGTGGATTGAAAAACGGAACGGTTACAGGCAGCTACAAGTTTAGTACCGCAGGTGTGTACAAATTAAGAATGGAAATCATCGATCAGTTTGGTAATATAAGCTATGCAAATACGAATGGCGATATGGATGCTATTGTGGTGATCTATGATCCAAACGGCGGATATACATACGGTGGTGGTAAGTTTTATTCGGAGGCTGGTGCGCAAACAGGCAATCCTGCAGCAAAAGGAATGGTGAGCTATGGCTTCCAAAGCAATTACTTTAAAACAGCAACTTATCCAAAAGGTGAAACGCAATTGGAATTTAAAGTAGGTGATTTCGAATTCAATGCACTCAACTACGAATACCTGGCGATCTCCGGGGCAAAAGCACAGTTTAAAGGAAGTGGCAAGATCACAAACGGACAAAGTGGTGTCAACTTTATTATGACGGTGATCGATGGCGCATTGGACGGAACCGGTACTGATAAGATACGCATGAAGATCTTTAACAAGAACACAAATGTAGTGTACTACGATAACCAACCGGGTGTAAGTGATGATGTAAACCCAACTGCAGTTGTAAAACCGGGTAGTACAATTGTGATTGTGAATGCCGATGGATCTACTGGCGGTGGCAGCACCGTTGGTGGCGGTAAGCCAACCAAGCGTGAAGATGAATTTACAAGTGAAACCTTCGAAGTGATTACTGCACCAAATCCAAGCGACAGTTACTTCACCTTAACCGTGAAGAGCAGTAATACAACCGATCGTATTTTGGTAAGAGTAATGGATGAGTTGGGCAGAGTGGTAGAGCAGAAAGAGAATGTAATGTCTGGCACCACCATCCGGTTCGGCGATAAATATATACCTGGTATGTACTTCATTATGGTACAACAAGGGAAGAATAGCAAAGCAGTAAAATTGATACGTCGATAATTTTATTGGTTAAGTAAAGTGAGGCCGCCTGTTTCTACAGGTGGCCTTTTTATTTTGAGTGAAACCTGATCAATGTTAAAACAATGCAAACACTTTTTTCTTCTTGTGCATTTTCATTAGTCCTTGCATCCAACTGAAAAAATCAACGCTATGCAATCTTATCGCAAACCATTACTGGCTGCAGCAGTTATACTCGCAGGTTTACTTATCGTGTCAGCATTTAAAGAACCCAAAAAACGAAAACAAATATCCACAACCCCACAACAGCAGGCACAGCCTTCAGTATCACAAACCCCACCAGCAAAAACACAAACGCTGCCGCAGCAGCAGAAAACATTACCTCCTCAAACAACTGATCAAAAAATTCAAGTAGCCATCCTGCTTGATGTAAGTAACAGTATGGATGGATTAATTGATCAGGCCAAGGCACAACTCTGGACAATGGTGAACACACTCGGCCGTGTGCATTGTAATAATGAAGCCAATCCAAAAATTGAGATTGCATTGTACGAATACGGCACGCCACGTAACGATGCACGCAACGGCTATATTAAACAGATCAATAATTTCATTTCTGATCTTGATTCACTTTCAGAAAATCTGTTTGCATTAACCACTAATGGTGGAGATGAATACTGTGGCCAGGTTATTTTCAAATCTGTTCAGCAATTGA
Source organism: Lacibacter sp. (assembly GCA_046593655.1). Lineage (GTDB taxonomy): Bacteria > Bacteroidota > Bacteroidia > Chitinophagales > Chitinophagaceae > Lacibacter. The sequence continues at coordinate 5,030 of JBKJNM010000097.1, forward strand.
ACTGGGACAAGAATCCCAATTCATACAAAGTTGTTTTCATTGCTGGGAATGAAAGCTTCCGGCAAGGTGCTGTTAGTTTTACACAGGCATGTACAGAAGCTAAAAGTAAAGCTGTGATCGTTAACACTATTTATTGCGGCGACCGTCAGCAAGGTATCCGTGAATACTGGAACCTTGTAGGTGAATGTGGTAATGGTAGTTTCAGCAATATTAACCAGGATCAGAAGATCGATGATATACCCACACCATACGATGATGAAATTTTTAAACTCAATGAGAAATTGAACAGCACCTATATTACTTACGGTGCAAGAGGTCAGGAGTACTATAGTAAGCAGGAGCAAATGGATGTAGCAAATGCAACGATGAGCAAAAAAGCTGCGATTAAACGTGCTGAAACAAAAAGTAATTCTAAAGTCTATAATAACTCAGGCTGGGATCTTGTAGACCGTGCAGCAGACAATGAAGCTGAAATTGAAAAGATCGATAAGAAAACCTTGCCGGATAGTTTGCAAAATAAAACAACAGCCCAGTTGAAAGTGATCGTGAGCGAAAAGAAGAAAGAACGTGCAGCTATTCAAACAAAAATTATTTCACTTAATCAGCAGCGCCAGCAGTTTATCAACAATCAAAAAACAAATGCCGGAACCGGAACAGTCGCAACACTTGAAACAGAAATTGAACGCATCATTAAAGAACAGGTGAAACGTTTTAAGATGAAAGTAGAATAAGGGTTTAATTTTTATCAAAATGTGTAAATACGACAAAGCCACTGCTTCATTGCAGCGGCTTTGCTTTTTGTGTGTATGAGATCACTTGGAGTTTCTATACCATTACTTCACTTCCTTCAACAACTCTTTCACTGCCAGTTCCAATTGCTGATCTGTTCCCACACCCACTTTTTCATTTTCATTTTTCAATTTAACATCAGGTTCTGTTTGTGCATTTTCTAAATATTTTCCATTCACATCTTTACAACCAACAGTTGGTGCGCCCCAGCGGATACCCGTATCCATCAAGGCTTCCCATGCAGCAAAAGTGCAGGTGCCTGGCACAGGCATACCCAGCAGTTTGCCAATACCCACTTCTCTTACCATGTATGCATAACAATGACCATCACTGTAATTGGCTTCATTGGCAAGGGAAATGCTTGGCTTGGTCCAACGGAAGTTAGGTTCAAAACCATTGAGGCGGGTATCAGTTCCATAATCCATGAATTTTTTACCACTCAGGAACATCGCCAGATCTGCAACCAGATCACCACCACCATTATTTCTTGTATCAACCACAATGGCTTTCTTATTAAAATATTTTCCCATGATCTCTTCATAGGTTGTTCTGTAGGAACCATCATTCATACCGGGAATATGTACATAGCCTAATGTGCCGTTACTCATTTTATCTACTTCATCTGCATTGCGTTTTACCCAGCGACGGTACAGCAATCCATTTTCTTCACCCATTGTAACGGGTTTTACAGTTATATCTCTTTTAGTTGTTCCATCAACAATTAATAGCAATGTATTTTTTCCTGCTTTACGATTTAAGTACTGAGCCAGATCTTTATCGGGTGTGATGATTTCGCCATCAATTCTTTCAATGATCATCCCTGCTTTCACATTCATGCCGGCTTTATCCAGCGGACCCTCTTTTATCACTTCAAGAATTTTTACACCATTACCTTTAAAATTATAATCATAAAAAATACCCAGCGCTGCTGTAATATCTCCGTTTGGATTCAATGCAGCATAACTGCTTCCACTATGACTTACATTCAGCTCACCCAGCAACTCACTCAACAACTCGCTCATTTCATAGTTGTTGCCAATGTGTGGTAAATATTTTTCATAATCAGGTTTATAACTATCCCAGTCAATACCATGAAAAGATTTAGTGTAGAAAGTATTCTTTGTTCTGCGCCATACATGCTCAAACATAAACTGACGTTCTTTTAATCCATCCACCATCATTTCGCCATTGATACTGATTCGATCCTGTTTGCCACTTGCAGGATCAATCTTCAGCATGCCATCATTACTATTCAGGAAAATGGTTTTCTGCTCTTTATCCCAAACCATGCTTGCAAACCCCGCATTCAAAGGCACCAGCATTTTTGTTTCTCTTGTACGGAGATTGGTGGTCCATAAATTCATTCCACGCTCAAATCTTGCAAGGTAGTATAAGGTTTCGCCATCCTTGCTCACCAATGCATCACCTAATGAAGATGAATGAATAGTGAGTTTTGCTTTGCGAAGTGTAAGACCATCCCAATCAATTACAACAGAATCTTTTATAACCGGTTTCTTTTTAATGGAATCAGCTTTTGTTTTGTTCTCTTCTATTTCTTTTTGCAAAACAGCATCTTCTTTATTGAGTTTAAATTTATCAAACGCTTCCTGGGTAAAGAACATCGCATACACATCGGCTTGTCCGCCACCGCTTGCGGCTGCTGCACGCAAACCATCACGGTTACTGAACCACAGCATGGCTTTGCCACCCATTATCCATTTAGCATTATAATCATTATAGCCGCTCTCTGTTAAGTTGATGATCTTTTTGCCATCGGCACTGACTAAACCAGCTTCACCAACAGGACTCCCTGGTATAGCATAATCAAATAACAACCATTTGCTATCAGGACTCCATTGGAAATACTGATCATTTTCCACAAAGGCAAACAATTGATCACCATTTAAAACGGTACGGCTTTGTTTTGATGCAATATTATAAATACGTAAGAGATTCCTGTTTTCAATAAAAGCAATTTCTTTTCCATCGGGTGAATACAAAGGCTGCGTATTGGTATTGCTGTTTTCAATGATAGCCGTTTCTTTCAGCAAAGTTGAAGCATAAAAATAAGGTTCTTCCTTGCGTTCCATCTTAGTTTCAAAAATACTCCACTTGCCATTTCGTTCGCTGCAATACAAAATGCTTTTTCCATCGGGAGAAAAATGCACGCTGGTTTCAGCTTGTGCTGTGTTGGTAATACGTTTGGTAACACCACCTTCCACACTCGTAACAAATACTTCACCACGATAAACAAAGGCTACTTCTTTACTGTTAGATGCAACACTCATACCGCTGCCGCTGGTTACACGATATACCTGCTCCTTGTTATTTCTTGCATCAGATAAAACAGTAACATTTACTTTTTGTGCAGCAGATCCGCCACGCATGGTGTAGAGTTCGCCATCATAGCTGAAACAAAGCATACCATCATTACTGCCACTGAGAAAACGTACCGGATGTTTTTTAAAGGAAGTGACTTGTTCTGATTTGCCACCAGCTACCGCTTGTTTGTGTACATTATAAGAACCGCTTTCTTCACTTAAATAAAAGAATGCCGATTCATCTGTATTGAAAACAGGGTTGCGGTCTTCACCTTTGAACGTGGTAATCTGTTTATGAGTATTGGTTTTAAAATCATACAGGTACACATCTCTTGTTACCGATGATGTATGATGTTTGCGCCATGCATTTTCCTGTCCCTTCTTATCATGATAGATCAATTTAGTTCCATCCTTGCTGAATTTTACATCTTCAGCAGGTGTGGTAAATACCTGGGTAACCCGCCCGCCAGTAGTTGCTACACTATATAACTCACTCATATATGCTGCGGGATATTGACGATTGGTTGGGAGATCCATTCTTGCTGCACCAAAAATGACGTTTTTATTATCGTTGGTAAAGCTGTAAGGATATTCTGCTCCCGAATGAAAAGTGAGGCGTTTAGCTTCACCACCTTCTGCAGGAATAACAAATACATCAAAATTGCCGTATCGGTCGCTGGCAAAGGCTATGCTTTTACCATCCTTGCTCCACACAGGCATAAAGTCGTGGGCTTCATGCAGGGTTAATGCAAGGGCAGTTCCACCGGTTGCTGCTACTTTATACAGATCGCCTTTGTAAGTAAAGACGATTGTCTTTCCATCGGGAGAGATGGAAGGATAACGCAACCAGGAAGGTGCCTGACTAAAAGAAGGTAAGCTGAATGCTGAAAGCAAAAACCAAAAGGCAATAATACGACTCATAGTAAAAATAGTTAAGGAAGTTAAAGATAAAGGGAAAGCTAAAAGGTTGAAAAGAATTTGATGGAAGGTTTTTTTTGATGCTTTGTTAAAATAGGTATTCTACCCATTTAAGGGTATAAAATGAATCTCTGCGAGGATATAGTTTTGATGAAAAGATATTCATGAAACATTTATACATTTCAGTTATTTTGTTTTGTTCTTCACTGTCAGGCTTTGCCCAACAGCAGCAAACAAAAGTGGACGTTACTTATTGGGGAGGAAGGGCAATTATGATCGTAAGTAATTACTGGGAGCCGGTCAAAGATCAACTGAAAGATCAATTGAGTGATTCCCTGTTTCAATATATTCAACTGCATTGCCAGGAAAAAGGATGGCCTGCTTTTTTTGGTTATGAAAGCGATGAGGAAAAGAGTAACAACAAGGAAGTAGTTTTCAATAAGCTGATCAAGTATAAAATTGCGAGCTACGACAATATCCGCAACGGGCAGAATTTTGGCAGAGAAGCGATCATCTATATTCCATGGAAAGAAAATAGTAAGATGGTAGATATCGAGGGATGGAACTATGATATTTATTTCATTGTTCCTGATAAACATGTGGTAGAAAAAAAATGATACCGACGAGACATATTAAATAGCCCAATCAATTTCTTCGTTTCTGAATGCATGTCGTTATTATACCGGAAGCATTTTAACCGATTTATAAAGCCATTTGGTATAAAAAAAGCGGCAATCATGATTTGCCGCTTTAACTATTTTGAAAAAAATTATTCCCCTTTCTTTTCAATAAATTTTTTCTCTGTTGCTTTTGCTTTATCAAAATCAAGGATCACTCCGTTAATACAATAACGCAAACCTGTTGGAGGGGGACCATCTTCAAACACATGACCCAAATGCGATTTACATCTGCCGCATTGCACTTCAGTTCTTGTCATGCCATGAGCATTGTCTGGTGTGTAAATAATAGAACCTTTGCTGATGGGTTCATAAAAGCTCGGCCATCCGCAACCACTTTCGAATTTGGTATCACTTTTAAATAAAGCATTACCGCAAACTGCACAATAGTAGGTGCCCACTTCATCAAACTTTTCAAATTTGCTGGTCCATGGACGTTCGGTTCCTTTTTGGCGGGCTACATAATACACATCAGAAGGAAGGATTTTTTTCCATTCTTCTTCACTCATGGTAACCTTACTTGAATCGGTTTTTGAATAAACCGGATTAGCTGGAGTTGAAGGCTTTTTTGTTTCACTCATAGTATTCTTTTTTTCTTTTGTGCGGGTAGATTGGGCATTACAACTAACAAATGTAAGCTGCAAAAAAACCAATAGTATCAATACTTTCAACATGATCTTTTCTTTTATTTGCTAAAGTTACGAATTGCGTTGCCCTTGCGGATGTCTGAAAGCTGACAAACTGGACCCTCTTAACAAATGCGTACTTAATTTAACCCAAATTTTGCATTCGCAAAATTTCTTCGAAGCAGTGACGAAAAATTGGGAACAACCAATTTTTGTCAGGGTTAACCAGGACAAACTTCGTTTCGTCGGCCCTGCAGGCAGATTTTGCAACCAACTGTAAAATCTGGGTTAACAAGTTTCAAGCAAAATCGGTTTAGTTTGCAAATTATTAAACGATGCTGTTTATATTTACAGTTACACCAAGCTTTTTATGTACTTATGTTTAATTTGATCTTATTTGGACCTCCAGGCAGTGGAAAAGGAACCCAGTCTGAAAAATTAATTGCAAAATATGGTCTCAAACACCTGAGTACAGGTGATTTACTGCGCAGCGAAATTGCAGGCCATACAGCATTGGGGGTAGAAGCAAAGAAAATGATGGATAAAGGCCAACTGGTGCCGGATGAAGTGGTGATCGGGATGATCAGTTCTGCATTGGATGCCAACCCCCAGTCTAAAGGTTTTTTATTTGATGGGTTCCCCCGTACCGTTGCACAGGCCGAAGCACTGGATGAATTACTAAAACAAAAAGGCACGCAGATCAACGCCATGATTTCTTTACTCGTTTCTGAAGAGGAGCTGATTAAACGTTTAATCAACCGTGGATTAACCAGCGGTCGCAGCGATGATACCAACGAAGAAGTGATTCGTGCAAGAATTGCTGAATACCGTAACAAAACATCTGTTGTTGCCGATTACTATAAACAATTTGATAAACTGGCAGCCATTGAAGGTGAAGGAACCATTGATGAAATTTTTGATGCATTGCAGAAGGAGATTGAAGTGCACATGCCTGCCTGATTTTACTTTATATAAACTGAAGCCACGACATGAGCGTGGCTTTTTTATTTCGTCTTGGTTAACTTGCAGTTTATGAAAAAACTATTGCTTGTACTTTTTATAAGTATCACTTCTGTTGCTGCAGCACAAAAAACAAAACAAGAATCTGCAACTGAAAGATTTGTATTGAAGCTGCATGAAAATAAATTCCTTTGGATGGTCAATAAACAACTGGATTCATTAAATGCCATTCTGGATGAACGTGTACAATATGTTCATTCCAATGGATGGGTGCAGAATAAAAAAGATGTGATAGATGATTTGCGTACCGGGAAACTTATCATGAACAGCGT
>JBKJNM010000138.1:0-2509 GCA_046593655.1 Lacibacter sp.
TGCTTGTTTATGCAGGGAAAGTGGTTGTGCTGAAAATAGCAACGCTTGAAATAATGTATTCTTTGCCAGTTGAGGGAAAAAATTTAACTGATGCCTTTTTCTCCAATGAGGACCATAGTATCTGTATCACAACATCATCACAAAGCTGGCCCATTATAAAAGAATTATTCTCTTATGAAATGAATGGGAATAAGTTGATGTTTTCAATAAAACTGGATATGGAGCGGCCCATTATTGAAACAGGGGAAAAAGGATCATTAATTATAATTGCAGACAGGGATAGCAAAGATGCAAATGTATATGATTCAAAAGGAGGCAATTTGCTCTACCGTCTTGAGGGAAAAAAGTCAGATCATCTTAAATTTATTATAAGCTATGATCAAAAATGGATAGCAGGTATTGCAGATAATGATATTATACTTTGGGATGCAAAAAACGGGGATATAAAAAAGAAGCTCAGTGGTCATTCAAAAAATATCACAGATATTAATTTCAGTAATAACAGCGAGAACATTGTTTCTGCATCCATGGATAAAACAATCAGGATATGGAAATTGTCCAGTGGAAAAATGATCAAAGAATTTCAGGAAGAAAAAGAAGTACTGAAAATATCATTTACAAAAAAAGATCATTTTCTAATAGCAGGTTATGAATCTTTCGGTATGTCTGTTTGGGATATCGGTAAGGGAACAATGCACCGGAATCTCTATACGCAAATGGCACAGTACAAAGGCCCATACCAGGTAAGCCCGAATGAAAAAATGATTTTTACCAATATGTATGGGGACGCTAAAATACAAAAGCTTGAAAATGGAGAAGAGGTATTTGAGTTCAATCAGTTTGTTGATGATATTGCCCGTTATAAGCTGAGTGATGACGGTAGGATGCTTGCTACTTTGAATGGTTTAAATGGTGTTCATGTGTGGAATCTGCAAACCGGTGAATTAATCAGCGCCTTTGGAATGCCTGATACAATGAGATATTCAACCTATTTCAGGGATTTTGTTTTTGATAAGGATAATCAATTTCTTCTGGCAGGTTTTCATAACGGGCAAATAGGAAAATGGAATATCAGCAAAGGGGAATATCTCGACATTATACTGCAGGATAAATATGGTCAAATTGAGCAAATGAGCCTTAACAAGCAAAAGAGCAGAGTATTGGTAACTGCAAGAAAAGGAGTGTACTGTTTTGAAATGGCGTCATTGAAAATTGTATTTGCATTCGCAAAAGATAATATAGATATTTTATCCGCTGCATATACAACTGATGAAAGTAAACTGTTAGTTAATACTTACAAGAATGATTTGTTTATAGTGGATGCAGAGAATGGCAACCTTATCAATACAATTCAGAAAAACGATAACGGTGGAAATATATTGATGGGAGAAGATAACAAACAGGCAATTGTAATTACAAATACAGCCTATGCCATCATTTATGACATTGTTACAGGCAAAGAGAAAATAAAGTTTAAAACATGGCCCGGTAATTTTAATCAGGAAGGAGCTGGTCTCTCTCCTGATGGTCAGCAATTGTTTCTTTCGTCGGGTTCAGAATTTGATTCCCAAACACTTAAAGTAGAAGTATTTGACATGCAAAGTGGAAAGATAGTGAAGACTTTTCCTGCCGTTTATTTTAAAAAAATTATTTTTCTAAATAAGGAAGAATGTGTTCTAGTTACAAATAATGGTATAGAAAAAAGAAAGCTGAATGATTTCAGTATCATAAAAAAAATGAATGGAAATGATATCATTTGGCAGGAAAAACAGAATCAGCTTTTTGTAAACAATGCATATGCAATTGATTTGTACCAGGCAGTAAGCTTTACAAAAATAATCAGCTTTATAGGATTAGGAAAAGCTGATGGTCCTAAATTCGCTTCATCTGGAGGAGTTGCAGTATTGCCTGCCATGTACTACAGGGGCGATAAAGAAGCAGTGGCTAAACTGCATTTTATGAAAGGGCTGCAACCTGTTAGTTTTGAACAACTGGATATTCTGTATAACCGACCGGATAAAATTTTGCTGGCGTTAAATAATCAGGATACCGCAATGATTGCTTCCTATACAAGGGCATATCAGAAACGATTACATAAACTTGGCTTTCCACTTACCACCGAGGTTAGTAACATTTCCATTCCAAGGCTTACCATTGAAGGCAAGGATGATATTATTACCACGCAGGAAAAAGAAGCGATCACTTTCAGTTTAAAAGCAACTGACAGCATTGCATTCCTTAGTAATTATAATATCTGGATCAATGAAGTGCCGGTATTTGGCAGGAGGGGTATTTCATTAAAGGATAAAAAAACAAAGTCGTTTGAAACTTCAGTAACACTTGTTTTATCAAATGGAATCAATAAAATTGAAGCATCCGTTACAAATGTAAACGGAATTGAAAGCTTTAAATCTCCTCTCTTGGTTTTTAAAGGAACAAGTAAAACAGCAGATAAAATTTCAGGCTATCAATCTTACGACCCAAACAAACCGGTTGAAGAATATGTTTA
>JBKJNM010000244.1:0-2788 GCA_046593655.1 Lacibacter sp.
AGCTATTCTTGCAAAAGTAAAAGAACAGTATGCATCTAATCCCGTAAATACAGAAGATGGTGTTAAGATAGAATTTGATAAAAGCTGGGTGCATTTGCGGGCCAGTAATACAGAACCAATCATCCGCATTTACTCGGAGGCTGTTTCAATAGAAAAAGCTAATGAACTGGCAACACAAGTAATGGATGTAATTAAGAAGTTGATATAGACATACTTTCCCCATCAATTCATTCTTATTATCTTTGCGCCTGTCCCCAATAAAACAAGAAGCAGAGCAGTAATGACAAATCGTATTTATTTTGATAACGCCGCAACAACGGCAATCGATCCGCAGGTACTGGAGGCGATGCTGCCTTACCTGCAGAACAACTTCGGTAATCCTTCCTCCATCTATTCTTTTGGCAGGGAAACAAGGCTTGCCATTGAAAATGCCAGAAAAACGGTTGCAAAAATTCTGAATGCACACCCTGCGGAAATATTTTTTACCAGTGGGGGTACCGAAAGTTCTAATACAGCTATTACAGCATCTGTAAGGGACCTGGGATGTAAACATATTATCACTTCTCTTATTGAACATCATGCAACATTACATACCGTTGAATATTTAGATACCCGGGATGAAGCAAAAGTGAGTTACGTAAATGTATTGCCAAACGGTCATATTGATTTGAAGCATCTTGAGCAATTACTTAATGCCAGTACAGAAAAAACATTGGTTACTCTGATGCATGCCAATAATGAAATAGGCAATATCACCGATTTACATGCAGTTGGAAATTTATGCAAAAAATACAATGCTATTTTTCATTCTGATACAGTACAAACAATTGGTCATTTCCCTTTTGATCTCAGAAATACACCTGTCCATTTTATCAGCGGTTCGGCACATAAATTTCACGGACCTAAAGGAGCAGGGCTTTTATACATCAATGAAAATGTACACATCAAACCTTATATCCATGGTGGCGGACAGGAACGGAATATGCGTGCAGGTACTGAAAATGTTTACGGCATTGTAGGTTTTGCAAAAGCATTAGAACTGGCAACTGCAAATCATGAAGAAGAAAGCAGCTATATAAAAGATGTGAAATATTATTTAATTGACAAACTGAAAAAAAACATTAACGGGCTCAGCTTTAATGGTGATTCGATGGGTTTGAGTAACTATACCGTGTTGAACGTTAGTGTACCCAAATCAGAAAAAACAGAAATGCTCTTGTTTAATTTAGATATGGAAGGAATTTGTGCATCGGGCGGAAGTGCCTGTACCAGCGGTGCACAGCAGGGTTCGCATGTAATTCGTGCAATCAACAGTAACCCCAACCAGATTCCTGTGCGATTCTCTTTCAGTAAATCCAATACAAAAGCTGAAGCCGATGTGCTGGTTGAAAAGTTGAAAAGAATGATGTAAACTTATTGAATAACGATCTCCTTTCTGATCATTCCTTCTGTGGTTCGCATGTTGAGAATATAGATTCCTTTTTGTAACCGGCTGGCATCAAGCGGCAATGTCATTTCACCTGCTTTTACATTCATATCAACAATATGCTGTATGATTCTGCCCTGCATATCATGCATCACAATAGATATTCTTCCCGCTTTTTTTACACTCACATTGATCCATGCATCAGCCATAATCGGGTTTGGATAAACTGTAAAGTTAAAATCACGGATACTATTTTCCGGTATACCTGCTGCAACATTTACATTAATCTGTCCTTTCATTCCGCTTGACGCATGATTGCTGCATACATAGTAAAGGGTTGTACCCCCCATAGCAGCAGTAATGGTAAAAGCAAAATTTGAAGTTGAATTAAAACCACCACTTAAGGGTGTTGTTCCATTTGCATTCCAGGTAGCCTGGCTAACCTGAAGTAATGGGTGAAAACTACTTGCTTCAATTGTAACCTGGTCTCCCACATTAACTGTGATATTATCCAAAACGTAGCTAAACCCGTTAATTGTAATATTAAAATTTGCTGCTGAGGCATTTAGAAAAAACAAGCTTGCAAAAATGAAAGAGAGGAAAGTTGATTTCATATTTTCGATAGTTTTGATTGATAAAAGATACTTATTTTATAGTGTTGCAATAAAACTATTTTGCTCAACCGGAAATTTGACTGACTGAACCGGAAAAAGCAATAATTTCCATTTTAAATTAACTCTCATGACCATCCGGAATTTTATTTTGACTGTATCTGCCACCAGCATGTTGCTGATCTCCTGCAAACTGATGCCGAAAAAAGAATCTGCACCAACAACTGTTTCTGCTTTTCCTGATTACATTCAACAATCAAATATTTATGAAGTAAATGTTCGTCAGTATTCTACTGAAGGAACATTTAAAGCATTTGAAGCATCGTTGCCACGATTGAAAGAGATGGGAGTGGAGATCCTTTGGTTCATGCCCATTACTCCAATCAGCAAGGTTGATCGTAAAGGTGTATTAGGAAGTTATTATGCAGTTGCAGATTATACAGCAGTGAATCCTGAGTTTGGTACCATGGATGATTGGAAGGCTTTTGTACAAAAAGCACATGATATGGGATTTAAAGTCATTACAGATTGGGTGGCTAATCATACAGGAGCTGATAACCGATGGATGCAAAGCAACCCGGAATTTTTTCTAAAAGATAAAGATGGGAAATTTGCTTTTGCATTTGACTGGAGTGATACAAGAGATCTCAATTTCTGGAACCCTGTTTTGCATGATAGTATGATCAACGCTATGAAGTTCTGGTTAACTGAAACAAAGATTGATGGTTTTCGTTGCGATGTGGCAGGTGAA
>JBKJNM010000045.1:0-56370 GCA_046593655.1 Lacibacter sp.
TTGATAACAAGAGGTAAACATAGAATTATCCCTTGCATATTGAATATAAAATTATTAATTTAGTTGACTCAGTTTTTTTTAGTCCATCCCTTTTTTGATGACAGCTCATCTTTTTGAACGGTAATTCATTGAAAACTCATTCGAATTGGAATACGAATTATTTTTTAACCTTTAAACTATAAATCATGAAGAAAAATGAACAGCAGCAGGTCAATGCACGCAGACAATTTTTGGGCTCTATTGCTGCAGGTGCGGCAGCTTTTGGTTTGTCATCTTTACCAATGGGACTTAAAGCAGAACAACATTTAATGAATGATGAAACCGATATGAATTCACCCAGCCCTGATGATTGGTTTAACCAGATAAAAGGAAAACATAAGATTGTGTTTGATGCAACTCAGCCACATGAAATATATCCGTTTGCATGGCCCAAAGTTTTTCTGTTAACCAATGAGGCCACAGGTACAATGCCAAAAGATTGCAGTGTAGTAGTGGTTTTAAGGCATACCGCTATTGGTTATGCTATGGAAAGTAAGCTATGGGAAAAATATATGTTTGGTGAACTGTTTCATGCGAACGATCCTAAAACAGGGAAAGCAGCAACACGTAATCCATTTTGGCAACCAAAGGCAGATGATTTTGTGCTTCCCGGTATTGGGGCCATTCCACTTGGCATTAATGATCTGCAAAAAGAAGGAGTGATGTTCTGTTATTGCCAGGCAGCATTTGGAGTTTATTCAGCTGTTGTAGCAGATAAGATGAAAATGAGTGTAGAAGATGTACGCAAGGAATGGCTTGCTGGCATATTGCCAAACATTCAACCGGTGCCTTCAGGCGTATGGGCTTTAGGAAGAGCACAGGAAAAAGGTTGTGGTTATATTTTTGCAGGATGATGGATTCTTAAATAAAAGTGCCACACAATTTTTATTAACTGTTTAGCACTCCTTATAAAAAACAGAGGCATTCAAATTATGAATGCCTCTTCTGCTTTCTATCTTAGTTCAAAACATTAAGGGATAATAAAAGGATCTACAATTGTAAGAATCTGAGCTTTTGTCAATGGTTCATCAAACGCTTCAGATGCTGCCTTTGCATCAATGTACGAATTGCCGCCTATTCCCACAATATTTACACCTGCTTGTGTTGTAACATCATCACCAGCAAAACTTAAATTAATATTTGCTTGTGCAGGGGGAAATTCAATTCCACTGTAGTTTAAAGTGATCCATGGCTTTAAAGGCTTTTGACTAGTTGGAATTGCTGCGTCAAGTGCTCTCCTCATAAACCTGATGTGCGAAGCATGTCTTGCTTCAACAGAATGGATTTGAAGTGCGGCAGTTAATACTGTTTTATTTGATTGCAGATTGCCCGCCTGTCCTTTATATGCTCTTACACCTGTGTCTTCAAAAGTTTGAGCCATGGCAAGTTGTACTGCATAATTGGTTAAGTAACCTGTAAAAGGTCCACCACCAGCAATACTTTTGTTACCGGTAAAATCAAAATTGGGTTTTGCTACAGCATTGGTTCCTAAAACAGTTTTTAAGAAAGCAACATGAGCATTCTCATCATTTTTTATTTTAGTGAGGGCTGCCTGTGCAACAGCGGGAGCCGTAAGGTAACCGGGTGATCCAACTATTTTATTATAAAACTCTGCTTCGAGATATTCCAATGTTAAAGCAAAATTTAAAACGTCATTCACGGTTGAAGGTGTTTGACCATATGCTTTATTGAACATAGATGCAATGGCTAAAGGCACTGCAGCAAGCGCAATTTTACCTGAGATATTTGCAAAATGTTTCATTGCACTTCTGCGTGTATCCAACCTGTCGTTGATGGAAGGATCTACCTTTTCAATTTCTGAAATAATATTTTGTAAGTTCATGATAATATTTTTTTAAGATGGTAAATTGCTTGCATCAAGCTTAGTTTTAATATATGTCTTTGCTATATCAAGCACCTGGGCCGGTGTACGTACAGGCGAATCCAGTCCATTGGAATCCGTTGTGTCAGCAAACGTGCCATTTGAAATAAGATCTCTTATTAATGCAGCATGCCTTGCTTCAACCGATACAATTTTACCTGCTAATCCCAAATACACTGTACCATTAGCAGTGGTTGATAACAACTTTCCTGCGCCATTATAAGCACTCACACCTAAATCTTCAAAAGCTTTGGCAGTGGCTAAAACACTGTCTCTGCTTGTAAAATTGATGGTAGAGAAATCCACTTCTAAAGAAGGAATAATTGAAGCAGGGGCTGCTCCGGTAATAGCAGCTTTAAAGAATTCACGGTGAGCAACCTCATGATTTCTGATGTCAGTCATGTACTCCATTTCAAGTGCAGAAATTCCTGAATAAGGGGTTGCTACAACTCTGGAATAAAATGCAGCTTCGAGTTGTTCCAAGGCATAGGCATAATTAAGGATGCCCACATCACCACTTCCTAAGTTAACAGAACCACTGGTGGAATTTTTTTTCTTACATGCATTGCTAATGGTCATTAACGCTGCGCCGGCACCAATATACTTCAGCATATTTCTGCGCTGCAGTCCATATTCAGAAATCATTGGTTCCTGTAATGGGGGAGAACTCTGTTTTTTCATAATTGCAAATTTTTGATATTTTTATGCGGTGTAAAAATGCTGAATACAGGTTAGTAAAAATGTATTCAGCATGTAGCTATCATGCTTAGCTACGTAATTGTTGTAGTTACAGATTGAGTGAAAAGTATCTATTTTAAAAAGTTGCATCATCCCTTTTTTTTATTACACAATTATCAGGTTTTACCATTAAAATGTTGTGATGTATATACAATTATTGATATGTTAATTTTTCAATATAGTGGTTCTTGTTTTTATACTATTTGCTTCAAATGATAAATTCATTCAACAAAAAACCCGTCTCTTTCGAAACGGGTTCATTTATTTTCAATCTTCTTTCTTCTTCTTAGTAACGATACATATCAGATTTGAAAGGACCATTCTGCGGAATGCCTAAATATTCGCTTTGTGCAGGAGTCAGTTCTTCTAATTGAGCACCCACTTTTGCAAGGTGAAGACGTGCAACTTTTTCATCCAGATGTTTTGGAAGAACGTACACTTTGTTTTCATACTTGCTGTGGTTTTGCCACAATTCAATTTGCGCCAATGTTTGGTTGCTGAATGAGTTGCTCATTACAAAACTTGGGTGTCCCGTTGCACAACCCAAATTCACTAAACGGCCCTCAGCTAATAAGATGATGTCTTTCCCATCAATATTGTATAAATCAACCTGTGGTTTAATCGTATCCTTTGTATCACCATAGTTATCATTTAACCAGGCAACATCAATTTCAATATCAAAGTGGCCAATATTACAAACAATGGCTTTGTCTTTCATTGCTTTGAAATGAGCACCGGTAATGAGATCACGACAACCACTTGCAGTAACAATAATGTCGGCTTCTTTCACTGCATCAATCATACGCTTTACTTCAAAGCCATCCATTGCTGCCTGTAATGCACAAATAGGATCAATTTCTGTAACAATTACTCTTGCACCTGCACCACGTAAACTCAAAGCACTTCCTTTACCCACATCACCATAACCACCAACAACAGCTACTTTACCAGCCATCATTACATCTGTTGCACGACGGATTGCATCTACCAGACTTTCCTGGCAACCGTATTTGTTATCGAACTTTGATTTGGTAACAGAATCGTTCACATTGATTGCAGGCATTGGTAAAGTGCCTTTTGCCATACGCTCATATAAACGGTGAACACCTGTAGTTGTTTCTTCAGAAAGACCTTTGATACCGGCAATCAGTTCAGAATAGTTATCCAAAACCATGTTGGTTAAATCACCACCATCATCCAAAATCATATTCAATGGACGTTGAGCAGAACCGAAGAACAAGGTTTGCTCAATACACCAATCAGATTCTTCAGTTGTTTGTCCTTTCCATGCAAATACACCAATACCTGCAGCAGCAATAGCAGCAGCAGCATGATCCTGCGTAGAAAATATATTACAAGAGCTCCATTTTACTTCAGCACCTAAAGCGGTTAATGTTTCAATTAACACAGCTGTTTGAATGGTCATATGTAAACAACCTGCAACACGTGCATTTTTCAGTGGTTGTGAAGGACCATATTCTGCACGGATGGACATTAAGCCCGGCATCTCTGCTTCAGCTAAACGAATTTCCTTACGACCCCATTCAGCAAGGCTGATATCTTTTACCTTATACTTGAGATCAAAATCAATGTTGTTTTTTGTGAGTGTTGACATTTGTAATGTTTTAGAAGGCAAAGGTAGTTTTTCAGGATAAAATAATACGAATGTGAATAAATTCAGTAAATCATTCTAATTTTGAGTAAATCAAAAGGACAAAATCCTGTTTACCTATGGCAAAAGCGACTCAAACAGAACAAATCACTAATGGACAGGTTGTATTGGATAAAACCGATCTCAGCATTCTACGATTATTGCAGCAAAATGCACGCATGACGGTGAAGGAAATTGCTGATCGTGTACACCTGAGCACCACACCTGTTCATGATCGTATTAAATGGCTGGAACAAAGCGGAGTCATTAAGCAATATGCAGCACTGATTGATCATGCAAAAGTTAAAAGGGGGCTGATGGTGATCTGTTATGTATCATTGAAAGAACATAGTAAAACTGCAGGCGCTAAATTTATTAAGCATATCAATGAACTGAATGAAGTGATTGAATGCTATAACATTTCAGGGGCTTTTGATTTCATGTTAAAAGTAGTGGCTGAAAATATGGATGATTATTATAACTTTCATGTAAATAAACTGAGCCAGAGTGAGAACATCGGCAATGTGCAGAGTGTATTTGTGATGGGTGTATTGAAGCAAACTCAGGTGATGCTGTGAAGAAATGTTTGATGTAAGATGTACGATGTACACCCCGTCTGACGTCCTCGTCTGACGGGCTGCAACCTGCTTTTAGTTTGAAATTATAAAAGTTGAACTAGATTTTGGTTGCGTGGAAGTCAGTTGTTTTAAATTATCATTTATCAATTATATAATTATCAATTAACCTTTTATGTACAACTACGATACTGTTACAGAAGCCATCAAAGGATTAAGAGAACGGGGCTTTACACTTGATTTTAATTTGCAAACGAATTCACTTCAATGTTTTAATCCTGATATTAATCTTGTGCCGCAGGATTTTGAGATTCGGGAGATTTATCGGTTTGAAGGCGATACAAATCCCGATGATCAGGCAATTGTGTATGCCATTGAATCAAAACAAGGGCACAAAGGTGTATTTGTAAATGGCTATGGCGCATCAGCCGATGCAGTGGGAGCAGAGATGATGAAGAAGCTGGTTGATCATCATAATAAAATTACAGGTTGATACCCATTACATAATCATTCATATAAAACCCGTTACCAATTTCAAAATCGGCTTCCATTTCAAATTGAAATCCCATTTTTTGGTAAAAGCCAACAGCATTTTCATTGTGCCTGTTTACCTGTAAGATTAAATGATGCCCACTTATCTTTTTTATTTCATCCATCACATACCATAATAATCCTTTGCCTGCACCTGTTTTTTGATTGGTTGTAATAACATAAAGTTTGTGCAGTTTATATTCATCAGCTAATTCAGTAGGTCCATAAGATGCAAAACCAACCGGTTGTTGATTATATTGTGCTATCATAAATTGTTGACCCGATTGCATTTGACCCTTAAGCGCTTCATGACTGTACATTTTGTTTAGCATATAGCCAATTTGTTCTTCTGATAAGAGAGCAGCATAGGTTTGAGGCCATACCTGCATGGTGAGCTCCTGAATGAGCGAAATGCTTTCCTCCCCAACTTTATGAATGATGAGTTCATTGAACATGAAACATTTCTTTAGAAGTTTTTACATGTTCACGGATTGCTTTTCGTGATAACCAGATAGCAATGATAAATGAAGCAACTGCCCCAAAAAATAATAAACCATCGCTGATGTATTGATTCATTAAATTGCTGCTTTGCAGAAATAAAAAGAAATCAAATGTGCCATGAAAGAATGTTGCCCAGAATAATCCCAGCATCATATAATATTTTCTTTTCTCAGGTTTAAATTTTGCTTTACCTGCAAAATAACCCATCAATATGGCAAACGTAGCATGTGCCGGCACAGAAAGGAACATCCGCAGAAAAGCTAGTTGGTATTCCATGTTGCATCACATAACCAATGTTTTCAACCGTTGCAAAGCCCATCCCCACCATTACACTATATACAATGCCATCATAAGGTTCATCAAAACTTTTTTTGGGATAGGCATAAAAACGTAGTGGAAGGTATTTGCTCCATTCTTCACTTAACGCAACAATGATATAAGCAAAGAAAGCAGTGTAAGCAATTTCGTTTGTAAAAAATTTTTCAAAAGGCTTGCTTGTAAATAATTGAATGATGATGGCAGGGATAACACTCAAACATCCTAATACAAAACATGCAAGGAGGTTTAAACCAGGCTCACGGTTAAAACGATCTTTTAAAAAAATGTACAGGCTGATGGCAATACCTGGAGCAATGGAAAGGGCGAGTAAGAGCATATGAGTTGATTCAATTAAAGATAATGGTAAGATGCGATTTTATGCACAGACTTCCTTAATTTTCAGGAGGAATAATTTTATATGCGTTACATACTTTCTTCAGTTTGTTTGTTATTTGTTAATACATTGTTTGCACAAATTTTTGGGGGCAATCCACCTTCATTAAAATTCTATCAGCTCAATACTGATACTGTACGGATCATTTTTCCGAAAGCATTGGAAAAACAAGCAAGAGAAATTGCCTGGTTGTCGCATCAAATGGCAAAAAAATCACCCGGTTCTTTGGGTACAAAGTTGAGGAAGTTTGATATTGTTCTTCAAAATCAAACCACTTCTTCCAATGCATATGTTGGCCCGGCACCTTGGCGCAGTGAATTTTTTATGATGCCTGATCTGTCAAATATTTCGGGAGGTTCATTGCAATGGCATCAATCATTAATAACGCATGAGTACCGGCATGTACAACAGTTTTCCAATTTCAATAGAACCGTACAACGTGTTGCCGGAATTTTTTTAGGGCAGGAGGGGCAAGCAGTCGCAATGGGAGCTGCCGTACCAGATTGGTTCTGGGAAGGCGATGCTGTTTGGAATGAAACAATTACTACAAGGCAGGGCAGGGGAAGGTTGCCTGAATTCTTTAATTCGTATCGTTCCTTGTGGCTCGATAAAAAAAGGTATTCCTATCAAAAATTAAGAAATGGGTCTTACAGGCACTTTGTTCCCAATCATTATGATCTTGGTTATTTGCTGGTTAGTTATGGCCGGGAAAAGTATGGAGATGATTTCTGGCAAAAAGTAACCACCAGTGCTTTGCGGTTTAATGGTGTAGTTTATCCATTTCAGCATGCAGTAAAAAAGTATACCGGAGTAAAGTATAAATTATTTGTGAACGATGCATTCAGTTGGTATAAAGAAAAGATGGCCATTGATCAATCATCAACTTATCAATCCTTGCAACCCCTTACCAAACCAGTAAAGAATAATGTTACCAACTACCAGTATCCTTTTGTACAGGAAGATGGTTCCCTACTGGCATTGAAATCGAGCTACCAAGATATTCCGGCATGGACACAGATTAACACAGATGGTACAGAGCAGAAACTAAGAATCAAGGATATTGCTGATGATGGTTATTATTCTTATAGAAACGGATTTGTTGTTTATACAGCTTATGAGCCAGATGCACGCTGGGGATGGAAAGATTTTTCAATACTAAAAATCTGGAATATCGCAGATAATGAAATAAAAAAAATCAGCATTAAATCAAGACTGTTTATGCCGGATATTTCAGCTGATGGAGTAAAAGTTGTTGCTATTTATACAGGAACAGATCAGCAGACTGCTTTGCAAATCATCAATACGACTGATAAATCAATTGTACAGTTTCCCAATATCAATCAATACCTGCATACGTATCCAAAGTTTACCGGAGATGCTTCAGCTGTAATCAGTGCTGTTCGAAATAAAAAAGGCGAAATGGCTTTATTGCAAACGCAACTTGCAACAAATGAAGAAACAGTGCTTATTCCATTTGACAAAACATCATTGAGTTTTGTACAGGTTACCGGCGATACTGTTTTATTTTCATCTTCCCTAAAAGAAGGGGATGTTTTGTTTTTGTTTAATATCAAAACAAAAGAGTTGTTTAAGATTGCAAATTTGCCTAATGGTAATTACCATGCAACACTGGATCAACAAACAAATGCCATTGTGTGGAATACAGTGAGCACAGATGGACGAATGTTATTGAAAAGACCATTGAACGAAATGGATTTGCAAAAAGTAGAAAGGGTACAACCCCTGCCCGATCTTTATCTTTCAAACAAAACGTTTTCTTATCCTGATCTGTTACAAAATGTTCAGCGGCAGCAAGGTGAAGTCATACGCTATAAACCCGCATTCAAATTGTTGAATATTCATAGCTGGCGACCAACTCTGAGTGAACCTGATTATGGAATTACTTTCTTTAGCAATAATGTTTTGAACACATTCACAAGTGAATACAGTTATGGTTATAACCGGAATGAAAAATTTCATCAGTTAGCCGCAAATATAATTTATGGTGGATGGTTCCCATTTATTTCTGTTGGGGCTGCACAAACATGGAACAGGAATGAACGGATTAATGAGGATACAATTATTAACTGGAATCAACTGAATGCAAATGTGGGGTTTTCGATTCCACTCAATCTTACAAGTGGTACAAAAATTAAAAACTTAACCTTTAGCACTTCATTCAATACAGAACAATTAAGCTATACCGGGTTTGCAAAAACATTTGTAAAAGATGAACAGTTTAATTATACCAGTTCATCAGTGCGGTGGGTGAGTCAAAGTCAAACTGCAAAGCAACATATTTATCCCCGCTGGGCACAGAGTTTTTTGCTGCAATACAAAAGAACAGTAAACGGCAAATTTGGTAACCAGTTGTTTGCGAATGCAGGATTTTATTTTCCGGGCATTGCAAAAAATCACAATCTTGTTTTGCTTGCTTCATGGTTTGCAAGAGACAGCATCCGGGGAAGCAAGTTTACAAACAGCTTTCCATTTGCAAGAGGATATAACAGTGTAAATCTTCCACGCATGTGGAGAGTGAGCGCCAATTATCATTTCCCCATTGTGCATCCTGAGTTTGGAATTGCCAATATTATTTATTTTCTGCGTATCAGGGGAAATGCATTTTATGATTATACCCAGGCGAGAAGTTTGCGTACAGGAAATATTTATCCATTACAAAGTACAGGCTTAGAGATTTTCTTTGACCTGCGTTTTATGAATAGTTTTTTTATCAGTACAGGAAACATTGGGGTGAGGTATAGCAGGTTGCTGAGTAAGGATTTAATTGAACCGGGTAGAAATGCCAACCAATTTGAAATTATTCTGCCGCTGACTTTGTATTGATCATTTTTTTTTGCAACTGACAGCAAATTTATTTTATTTGATCCTGATTGTTACATCAGGTGCAGCAAAATAACTTCCTCGTTTATCTCTTACAATAATGTCTGTAATAATCAGTTCATCGTCTTTTTTAATGTTCTCGTACAAACTTTTCTGCCATACTACAGGGAGATAACCTGAATTTCTTACATTGGCTGCATTGGTATTAAACTTTGATTTTATTTCACCTGTTTTTTCATCTTCAAACTTATCCTTACTTTTATACACCATCATGAAACGGGAAATTCTATAACGTACTTTTTTATCATCCATCACCCACACCGCAGAATCAATTACACCCAAAACAAATTCTAATGGTAAATCTCCGCCCTTGGTTGTGCCCCAGAAAGAGTACAAGGCAGGTGGTTTTAAGGTAGGAGTAGGCTTTTGCTGTGCCTTAGAACTTGTTGCAAAACCAAGGCTTACTGCAAATAAGAGGAAGAGATTTTTCATTGGGTTGTTCATAAAACTTAAACGTTTGTGTTATAACGCAGCAAGGCTTTCTTCTATTGTGACCCCGCCCAACCCCCCCCAAAGGGGAGGAGTAGTTAAAGAGACTGCAAACTTTCTTCAATTGCTTTTATTTTTGCTTCAGCATCAGCCTTTTTCTTCTGTTCAATTTCTACTATCTCAGGTTTGGCATTCTGTACAAAGCGTTCGTTGCCTAGTTTCTTTTCAACCGAAATAAGAAATCCTTTGAGATATTGCAGGTCCTTGAACAATTGTTCTTTTTGAGAAGACGCATCAATGACGTGTTCAGTTGCAATGTAGAATTTGTCTTTTTGTATAACAATTGAAATAGAACTGGCAACAGAGGTTGATACATAAGCAATGCTTTCTGCATTTAGCTGTTTGGCAAGAATTGATTCGATGCGGCGATAAGCTGCCTCCTGGTTGGTTTCTATTGAAATTTTGATACTGTCTTTTGGTTTGAGTTGATTTTTTACTCTTGCATCACGAATAGCAGTTATTACTTCCTTTAATAATGAAGCCAATTGTAATACTTCCGGTTTTATTACAGAGGCTGGCTTCACTTGTTTTATTGTAAGGTCATCCGATTCTTTTCTTACTCTTAACTCATGATAAATTTCTTCTGTAATAAAAGGGGTGAAGGGATGAAGCAGTTGCATCAGCTCCTCAAAAAACTCAACCGTTTTTTCATATACAGCAGTGTCAATGGGTTGTTCATAAGCTGGCTTCACCCACTCCAGGTACCAACTGCAGAAATCATCCCATATCAATGAATAGATTGTCTTTAATGCTTCACTCAATCTAAACTCTTTAAATTGTTGTTCTATTTCTGCTTTAGCTTCATTCAATCTGCTTTCAAACCAATCAACGGCGAAGTTGCTTTCTTTCGTCTGGCCGCTTTGAGCGGCCTGACGTGCTTCCCACATCTTCACCAGCTTCAATGCATTCCATAATTTGTTGTTGAAGTTGCGTCCTTGTTCATTGCTGCTTTCATCCCATAACAAATCATTTCCTGCAGGAGAGGAGATCATAATGCCGAAGCGACATGCATCAGCGCCATATTGTTCTATAAGTTCCAATAAATCAGGTGAATTACCCAGGCTCTTGCTCATTTTTCTTCCCTGCTTGTCACGAACAATGCCAGTGAAATAAACTTCTTTAAATGGAATTTCTTTTTTGTATTCCATTCCTGCCATGATCATACGTGCTACCCAAAAGAAAATTATTTCAGGTGCAGTTACTAAAGTGTTGGTTGGATAATAATATTCAACTTCCTTATTGCCGGGATTGCTGTAACCTTTAAATACTTCAAAAGGCCAGAGCCAGGAGGAGAACCAGGTGTCGAGGCAATCTTCATCCTGTTGAATTTCGTCAATGCTGAGTGGCGAGTGGTGAGTGCTATCCTGCAGCTTGTATTCACTATTCACTACTGACAACTTACTACTTAAAATTTCGAACGCTTCTTCTTTCGTGGTGGCTACGGCAAAGGAACCATCAGGTGCATACCATGCAGGTATCCGTTGTCCCCACCACAACTGCCGGCTGATACACCAATCCTTGATATTCTCCATCCAGTGACGGTACAAATTTTTAAACTTAGCAGGATAGAATTTAATATCGTCATTCATCACTACTTCCAATGCAGGTCCTGATATTTTTTTCATATCCACCCACCATTGCAAACTCAAACGTGGTTCAGCAACAACATCTGTCCGCTCACTGTAACCTACTTCGCTGGTATAATCTTCTGTTTTTAACAAGAAACCTTTTTCTTCCAGCTCAATCACAACTTTCTTTCTTGCTTCAAAGCGATCTTCACCAATATATATTTGTGCCTCCTCATTCAATGTTCCATCCTCATTAAAAATATCAACTACTTCCAGCTTGTGTTTTTGACCAAGTTGAAAATCGTTCATGTCATGAGCCGGGGTTACTTTTAAAGCACCGGTACCGAATTCCATCGTAACATAGTCATCAGTGATAATAGGAATACGCCGGTTGATCAATGGTACAAATGCAAATTTTCCATGCAGGTGTTTGTAACGTTCATCTTTGGGATGCACACAAATAGCAGTATCACCCATGATGGTTTCGGGACGAACAGTAGCAATAACAATATATTCATCAAGGCCCTCAATTTTATAACGCAGGTGATAAAGTTTTTGATTGGTTTCTTTACGAATCACTTCTTCATCGCTCAAAGCCGTTTTGGCTTTGGGATCCCAATTGATCATTCGTTTACCACGATAGATATATCCTTTTTTATAGAGATCAATAAAAACATTGATAACAGATTCGTAATAGGCAGGATCCATTGTAAAAGTAGTACGATCCCAATCCAAACTGCAGCCTAGTTTTTTCAACTGCTGCAAAATAATACCGCCATACTTTTCTTTCCATTCCCATGCATAACCTAAAAACTCATCTCTGCTCAAACTTGCTTTTTGAATTCCTCTTTCCCGCAGCATTTGTACAACTTTTGCTTCTGTTGCAATTGATGCATGATCAGTACCGGGAACCCAGCAGGCATTTTTCCCATTCATACGTGCACGACGAACTAAAATATCCTGGATTGTATTATTTAGACAATGACCCATATGCAACACACCTGTTACATTGGGAGGGGGAATTACAATAGTATAAGGTTCTCTTTCATCAGGAACACTGTGAAAATATTTTTTTTCATTCCAGTAGGAGTACCACTTTTCTTCAGAAGTTTTATGCTCAAAATTTTTACTAAGTTCCATGCAGGATGTCGCTTTTAGGTGGGCAAAGTTAAGGAAAGCAGTTTTGTGGTATTGCGGATGGAGTACAAAAGAAAGAGGTTGGCAAAGCCAACCTCTTATTTCTCCTAATGTAAGTTGTACGTTTTATTTTTCGTTTGATCCGTTTTCAGGAATATTAAATAATGCTGCTATCTGAACATAATTCATTTGTTTGATTTGTTGAACAGTGTAACCTGCAGCAGGTCCATTTGTGAAACGACCACCGGAAATACCCGATGCAATCATTACATAACGGAATTGAATATTTGCAGAGTTTAACCCCGCTACATTAAAAAAACCAACGGCACCGACCTTGTATGTTAAAGTAACTGTACCAGGTACATTAAAAGCGCCTGAGTATTCATTAATGATTGAATAGTTTGTACCACTCAGGGTTACATAAGATACTTCAGAGTAAGGTAGCAATACAACATCCGGATTTTTTATAAGGGTACCTCCAGCAATGGTAGCTTTTACAAGAGGCACATCTTTCATAAACAACAAAACAACATTTTGTGCTACAGCTGCAGCAGTTAAAGCAGGAGTTGTTCTTGATGCAGTATGAACAGAATTGGTACCATTAGAAACGGCTACCCAATTTGTTACGGTAGACCAGCTTGAGTATAAAACACTTGGTGCCGCAGCAGCCGGACCTGTAGGACCGACAACACCAACAGAACCCGCCGGGCCAACAGGGCCTGAGCCACCAATGGTACCTTGTGGTCCTTGTAAACCTTGAGGTCCCTGAATACCAGCAGGACCAGTTGCACCTTTATCTCCTTTCGAACAGGAAAAGAGGAACAATGCAACAATAAAAGTTGAAAGAGATATGTTAATATTTTTTCGCATGACGTATAAATTAAATAGTTTCTGAATGATAGATTAGTACGTTTATTTTTCGTTAGAGCCGTTTTCAGGAATATTGAAAATGCTCAGCACTTGATTATATTCCAATGCTTTTATTTGAGCAATATCATACCCCGCTGCTGGTCCTGAAATAAACCGACTGCCAGCCAATGTTCCTGAAATAAGGATATACCTGGTTTCAACAACACCTAATGCAGCAGTTGTATATGCACCCGAAGCACCATTGAATTTATACAAGAAGCGAAGGTTACCGGCGGCATTCAAAGAAAAATCAAGCTGATGTGAAATAATTCCAGTACCACCTCTGATCCTGTAAGGTAATTGAGCAATTTGCCCGGCTGGTGTACCACCAGGAATGTTACGGATATAAGCCAGCACCACACCCTGATTTATGATATTAGTAGTAACACCTGGTGCAGCTCTGTCATAAATGTTTTGTGCACCGTAGAAAGCTGCATTGGTTGTTACCCAACTCGCTGCTGTAGAAGTTGCCCAGCTTGAGTAGGTAACATTGGCAATACCCGCTGAGCCTTGAGGCCCTGCTGGTCCTGCTGGTCCTGCTGGTCCTATAGGTCCCTGCGGACCGGTTGGTCCTTGCAAACCTATAGCACCATTTGGCCCTATAGTTCCTGTAGGACCACGATCTCCAGTATCTCCTCTGCGTGAGCATGCAGCTAACACAATTGTTAATTGAACAAGTAATATGATATATGTTATCTTTTTCATTTTTTTTGACGTTTGAAGTTTTAAGATTGATTCGATCAATAAGTAAAGTGTTTAGTTAGTTTAACGTTCGTTTGATCCAAAGACGGGTACATTAAATTTTTCTAAAACTTCATTATAGGTCATTTGCTTTAACTCATCTTTGGTGTATCCTTTTGCAGGACCGTCAACAAACCTGCTGCCTGAAAGCGAGCCCGGAATAATAAGATAGCGGAATTCAGTTGATCCAATTGTTGTAACTGTCCAGGGAAATGCACTCTTATATAAGAAACGCAAATTGCCTGCAGAAGGGATCACGTAATCATAGTAATCATTATAGCTACCATTTGTTGCTATTGCTTCAGAGTTTGGAAGGGGGAAGGCTAATCCTGCCGCCAGGAAAGGAACACCTCTCATGTAGCCTAACACAACTCCTGAATTCATAATAGTAGTTGTAATACCCGGAGCTGCACGATCAAAAATTGCAACTGCCCCATAAGTTGATGCACCTGTTGTTGTCCAGAATGTAGCTCCTACTGAAGGTCTTGAAGGAATCCACCCGGAATAAATAATGTTTGAAACAGGTCCAACGGGACCTGCCGGGCCTACAGGACCTTGCGGGCCTGTAACACCTGTTGAGCCTGCAACACCTACCGGGCCTTGTACACCAGATGCGCCAATTGCGCCTTGTAACCCTTGGGGGCCTGTGGCGCCGGTTTCTTTTTTACAGGAAGAGAACAATATAGTTCCCAGCAGAAGCATTAGCACAATACCAAATGTCAACTTTCTCATAGCACTTGTGGTTTTTTAATGATTGTAAAATAATTATCTATGATCTTTTTTGAAGAGCATTACTGATTTGGATCAAAGGAAATGGAATAGTTAATCGGGAAGGATGGAATGGATATCTCTGGCAATATAGAAACGAATTAACAAATGAACAAATCTGTTAACAAAAAAATCATAAAATGTATACCCCACACGAATTGTTTTTTAACTATAATTTATTTGAAATAGAAAAAGCCCGTAAAGGGCTTTAAATTTTTTGAGAAAACAATCTGTAGCTGTTTATAAAACAGCGAATGAGTAAAGTTCAAATCATAGGCAATTACTTAACCGAACATTAATAAGGTTACCAATGCAATTGCTGCGAAAAATACAATTACGAATACAGTTGTTTTAGCTGCATCGCTCATGTGAAAAGAATTTGATGCCATAATTTTTAAGTTTTTAAGGTTACTAAATTCTTCCACAGGAAATACGGAATTAAAGCTGGACTGACCAGTTTGCTGTTGAATTCATTACAGGTAGGAATGATGGGACTTAAAACATATGTAAAATAGGACAGTTTTTGGTCTCCACAAAATTCTCAGACCCTCAATTTCTATTTTTCGCTGCCGAAAATCATATTTTCGGCTAATATTAATGCTTTTCGCCATTACAGATATTGAAACCACAGGGGGATATGCCTCATCCAACGGCATAACTGAGATTGCTGTTTATATCTATGATGGGCACGAAATTGTGGATCAGTTTGAAACCCTGGTCAATCCCCATCAATCAATTCCACGTTTTGTGCAGTCTCTTACAGGTATTACAGATGATATGGTGGAATTGGCTCCTTCTTTTGAAGAAATAGCCCCCCGGTTGATGGAGTTGTTGCAAGGAAAAATATTTGTAGCTCACAATGTAAATTTTGATTATTCATTTATTAATCACCAGTTGCAGGAATTGGGATACCAGCTGGATTGTAAAAAACTATGTACTGTTCGATACACACGGAAGATCTTCCCCAAATTGGCTTCTTACAGTTTAGGAAACCTGTGTCGTCATTTTGAAATCCCCGCTTATAACCGTCATAGAGCCGGTGGTGATGCAAAGGCAACAGTTGAATTGTTTAAATTGCTTCGCAAAAGTGATGTGAACAATCATCTACAAACAATGATTGGTAAACAATCAAAAGAACAGTTTTTACCATTATTTCTTAATAAAGAATATATTAATAATTTACCTCTTACTCCAGGTGTATATTATTTTCATGATGTAAAAGATAAGATCATTTATGTAGGAAAGGCCGTGCAGTTGAAACGAAGAGTGGTAAGCCATTTTTCTAATAACAAACCTACCCGTCAGCGGCAAGAGTTTATGAGGAATATCCATCGCATTTCTTATCAACAATGTGGAACAGAATTAATGGCATCTGTATTGGAAACAATCGAGATCAAAAGGCTTTGGCCCAAATATAACCGGGCAATTAAGGGTTACCAGGCAAGCTATGGTATGTATATGTATGAAGATGGCAATGGTTATAACCGTTTAGCAATTGACAGAAAACATAAACATCTCAATGCTGTTCAATTCTTTTACAACCTGTATGAAGGAATGACAGAGTTGAAACGCTTAGCAAAAGAGTTTTCTCTTTGTTATAAACTTTGTTTTATTGACAGGTCTACATCAGAAACCTGTAGTTCTGAACAATGTAACGGAGCTTGTGCACAGAAAGAAGATCCTTCAATTTATAATGAAAGAGTGATACAGGCTATTGAACAGCTGAAAAAACAGTTGCCCAGTTTTGCTATTCGTGAAAAATCATATTTCAATAATCAGGATAGTTGTATTTTAATGGAAGAGGGTAGATTTTACGGAATGGGCTATATTGAAACAGATTTTAATCTTTCGCAAAAGGAAGATTTGCGTAAAAAATTAGAAATATATCCTGAATATGATTTTGTACGGAACCTGATTAAACGATATGCATTAGAGCAGCCGGAAAAAGTGATATGGTTATAAAAAAGCTGCAATAAAAGTGCAGCTTTTTATTTAAGCTGATAGTTTATTGTCTTGTCCAGGTATCTGTTCTTCCAATCAACGAGATTCCGATAAACCCACGAACTTTCAATGTATTGTTATTTTCCATTGCAATTTTACAGGAGTAAGTTTTGCCATTCTTTGGATCATATATCTTTCCGCCAGTCCATTCTTTATCGCTTGAATATTTAAAGCCCCACATATTAGTCAATCCAATCACAGGTCGGGTATGATTTTTTTTATCAGGGTGATTTTTATCCGATTTAGGCTTGCCTGTTTCAGGGTCGTTAGGCTCTTTTAACCAGGTTATTTTCCCTTGATATTTATCAGCATTCTTATAAATCTGTATAATGCCTGTTCCCTCACCGTTCTTCCATGAACCAAGAATTGCATCTGCGTTCGTTTGTAGAGTGAGAGAATACGAGGCTAACAACGTTACACAGATAATCATTAAAAGAAACAGCTTTTTCATTATGGAAGATTTTGTGATTAGAAATTGTTTATAGGCTTCTTCAAAAATAAACAACCATTCCTATTATTTACATACGTTTTTGGGCTCCCCAAAAAAAAATTTGATTATTTAACTCTCATGCAACATCTTTGCAACACAATGAACAAAGCAATTGTAAATAATCAGTGGTGGTGGCATACAACTCGTAAGGGGCTGTAATGCTGTTGCTATGGTTATACAATCATATTTCAGAAGCCCCGATTTTATCGGGGTTTTTTATTTGTCTGAACCGGGAATAGTGGGATAAAAGGATTGATGAGATAACGTTCAGATACTGTAAAGTTGAAAAAAGGAATTGGGGTTTATCTCAATCATCCCAAGAATCTAATAAATCATGGTTCAGACAATGAAGAAAATTAACATAGAAACGACTTGCAAAAAGATGCTGGCTGATGTGTTTACTCCCGTTGGGATTTATTTGCGTCTAAGGGATCGGTTCAGAGATACAATCCTGCTTGAAAGTACAGATCATCATGCTGCAGAAAACAGTTGGTCGTTCATTGGTATCAATGCTATTGCAGGAATGGAGATCAGCTCAACTACTAGCATCGAATTTAAACTACCCGGACAAAAGCCAGAACGCATTGCCATTCAACAACCAACCGACGTCCCAAAACAGTTGTTTGACTTTATGAATCGTTTTGAAGCAAGCGCAGATTGTAAGGAAGCAAAATTTGCACAAGGTCTGTATGGTTATACGGCATATGATGCGGTACAGTTTTTTGATACTGTTAAACTTGATACAGAACGAAAAGATCCGCCAGCAATTCCACTAATGCGATACCGGTTGTATCAATATGTTATTGCCATCAATCATCATAAAGATGAATTGTTTATTTGCGAAAACATTATCGCTGGTATTGAAAGTGATGTAGCTGTTGTTGAAAGTTTGATCAGGAGTAAAGATGTTCCTGTTTATCCATTTGCAGTAAAAGGCGAAGAAAGTTCAAATCTAACCAATGAAGAATATGTGGAAATGGTGAAGAAGGGAATTATCAGTTGCCATCGTGGAGATGTGTTCCAGATCGTGTTGAGCAGAAGATTCCAACAATCATTCAGTGGTGATGAATTTAATGTGTATCGTGCTTTACGCAGTATCAACCCATCTCCTTATTTATTCTTTTTTGATTATGGTGATTATAAGTTGATGGGTTCTTCACCAGAATCACAGATCATCATTAATAATGGGAAAGCAATCGTTCATCCCATAGCAGGCACCTTCAAGCGTACAGGTGATGACGAGATTGATCAACGTGAAGCAGCACGTTTGCTGGAAGATGCAAAAGAAAATGCCGAGCATGTAATGTTGGTTGATCTTGCAAGAAATGATTTGAGTCGTGTTTGTGATGAAGTAAGTGTTGCACAATACAGACAGGTACAATATTACAGTCATGTGATTCATCTGGTGAGTGAAGTGGTTGCAAAAGTTCGACCCAACTCTAATCCGTTTGAATTATTAGCTAAAACATTTCCGGCAGGCACATTAAGCGGAGCCCCTAAGATCAAAGCCATGCAATTGATTGATGCGTTCGAACCAACGGCCCGAAGTTTTTACGGTGGTGGCATTGGTTTTATGGGTTTTGATGGAAGTTGTAATCATGCCATCATGATCCGCACTTTTATGAGCAGGCAAAACACATTGCTGTATCAGGCAGGTGCAGGTGTTGTTGCTGCAAGCCAACCGGAAAGTGAATTGCAGGAAGTGAATAATAAATTAGGAGCGCTGAAGAAGGCGATTGAATTTGCGGCCTCCCTAAATCCCCGCCTGAATGAAGAAGTCGGGCAGGCCTCCGAAGGAGGGACTTTAAAACCCTAAACTTTAAAATGGACTACAAATTTAAAATATTGGTTTTTGATAATTATGATTCGTTTACGTATAATCTTGTTCATTTAGTTGAAAAGATCACACACATAAAAGTAGATGTATATCGTAACGATCAGATACAGTTGGAGAAGGTGAAGGAGTACGATAAAATTATTTTATCGCCCGGCCCAGGTATTCCTGAGGAAGCAGGTTTGTTATTGCCCTTGATCAAAGAATATGCAGCAACAAAATCAATTCTTGGAGTGTGTTTGGGGCATCAGGCAATTGGAGAAGCATTTGGCGGAACGTTGACGAATTTGTCAACTGTATTTCACGGAGTAGCAACGCCGATAAAAATCCAACATCCAAGATCCAAAAAACAAAATGCAGTTCTTGCTGATCTTCCCGATACAATTGAAGTTGGCCGTTATCATAGTTGGGTAGTTAATAGGGAAGACTTTCCTGTTGATCTTGAAATTACAGCCGAAGATGAAACAGGAATGATCATGGCCTTGCAACATAAAACATTCGATGTGCAGGGAGTGCAGTTTCATCCGGAAAGTGTGTTAACGCCGGTGGGGGAAAGAATTCTTAGAAACTGGCTGGTCTGAACTGGGATTTGTGAGATGAAGGGATTAGTGGGAAATGATTTGATTAATAATTATTATATGGCTGATTTTAAATATGGAGATATAACAGAGAAGATCATTGTAGCCTGTTTTAAAGTGCATGGTACACTTGGAAGTGAATTCCAGGAAGTTATTTATCAGCGTGCATTGGAATTGGAATTAAAGTTGATTCCTTTCGATTATGCACGTGAATTTGAAATGCCGATTTATTATCTCGATCAGCATATTGGAACAAGAAGAGTAGATTTTTTAATTAATAATATAATAAGTGTTGAATTGAAAGCGATCATAAAACTCGAAGATGTTCATTTAGCTCAAGCTATGAATTATTTGGAAGCATATAATCTGGAAGTGGGTTTGCTAATCAATTTTGGAAGTAAACGAATGGAGTTTCATCGTTTGACAAACAAGAAATATAACCCTGCAATCGTTCACCATCCCAATCATCCAATGAATCAAATAAATCCCAGTTCAGACAAATGAAAAAAATACTTCAGTTACTATTCGAACATAAAAGCTTGTCAAGAGAACAAGCCACAGAGGTGTTGCTCAACATTGGTAAAGCTGTTTACAACGAACATGAGATCACCGCTTTCATGACGGTGTATCTCATGCGCAGTATTACCATTGAAGAGTTGCAGGGTTTCCGGGATGCATTACTGGAACTCTGTATACCGGTCGACCTCAATGGACATGCAGTGCTGGATATTGTTGGTACGGGAGGTGATGGAAAGAACACATTCAACATTTCAACCCTCTCTTGTTTTATTGTTGCAGGAGCCGGACAAAAAGTTGCTAAGCATGGTAACTATGGTGCATCAACGATCAGTGGTGCAAGTAATGTGATGGAGCAGTTGGGTTATAGATTCAAGAATAATGTTGATCAGTTGAAACGTGAAGTGGACGAAGCAAATATCTGTTTCATGCATGCGCCTTTGTTTCATCCTGCATTAAAAACAGTTGGGCCCATTCGTAAAAATTTAGGAATGCGTACCTTCTTCAACATGCTCGGGCCAATGGTGAATCCTGCAAGTCCGGCGTATCAATTGGTGGGTGTGTTTAGTTTAGAGATGGCAAGAGTGTATAATTATTTGTTGCAACAAACAAGTGGTGCGTTCACCATCATTCATAGTTTGGATGGATATGATGAGATATCCTTGACCAACGACACCAAAGTGATCACCAACAAAGGCGAATTTATCATGACGCCTGAACAGCTAGGCAAACGGATGGTGCAGCAATCGGATATTCATGGTGGTAATAGTATTGAAGAGGCAGCGAAGATCTTTACCAAGATATTAAGTGGCGAAGGCACATGGGCACAGAATGCAGTGGTAATGGCGAATGCAGCAATGGGCCTATATTGTACGGGTGTTTATAAAACTTATGATGATGCATTTGCAGCAGCAATTGAAAGTTTAGAAAGTGGAAGAGCAAATGATTGTTTGAAGAAATTGATTAAACTGAATAATTAAAACTTTGAGTTCTCCGTGCATGCCTCCGTGATCTTTGTGAAACAAGTAGCACAAAGAACACAAAGAGAAGCACAAAGTGAACAAAGAAATACAACATGAATATCTTAGATAAGATTATAGTACAGAAACGGATTGAAGTAGGAGAGCGGAAAGCAAAGACAAGTGTAGCTGAGTTGCAGCAACTTCCATTGTATGCCAGACCGGTTCTTTCCTTAAAACAATTTTTATTGGATGATACAAAGACAGGTATTATTGCAGAATTCAAACGTCAGTCGCCATCAAAAGGAATCATTAACAGCAAGGCTGATGTGGTGGATGTAACAACTGCTTACACAAACAATAGTGCATCCTGTTTGAGTGTGTTAACCGATGAACAGTTTTTTGGCGGCAGTACAGATGATCTGCTGAAAGCAAGAGTAAATGAAATTCCTATCCTGCGAAAGGACTTTATGGTAGATGAATACCAGATAACAGAAGCAAAAGCAATGGGTGCTGATGTAATTTTGCTCATCGCTGCCTGTTTAACACCTGCAGAAGTGAAACGATTGGCGACATTTGCCAAAACGTTGGCATTGGAAGTGTTGCTTGAACTACACGCAGAAGAAGAGCTAGGGCATATATGTGAGGAAACAGAAATTGTAGGCATCAACAACCGCAACCTCAAAACATTTGAAGTAGATATTGAACGCAGTTTACTTATGGCGAAACAAATTCCACCAGATAAAATAAAAGTAGCAGAGAGCGGAATCAGTTCCGTTGAAAATATATTATTATTCAAGGCAAACGGGTTCAAAGGATTTTTGATTGGTGAGAATTTTATGAAAGAAGAAAACCCGGGACTTGCATTTAAAAATTTTATTAATAAACTAAACAATTCCTTATCCGCCAGTGGCGGAGAGGTTAGGAGGGGGCTATGAATATTAAAGTTTGTGGAATGACTCAGCTGAAACAGGTACAGCAGTTAGAAGGACTGGATATTGATTTTGCCGGATTTATTTTCGACAAGAATTCACCACGTTATGTAGAAGGTAAGCTGGATAAGAAAGAGATCAAGAAAGCAGATTATGATCTCAAGAAAGTAGGGGTGTTTGTAAACCCATCGTACAGTGATATTCTGGATGCTATTGAAGATTATGGTTTAGATGTGGTGCAATTACATGGTGAAGAAACACCTGAGTTTTGTGCCGATCTTAACGAAGATGTGGAAGTGATCAAAGTTTTTCATATTGATGAAACAATAAAATCAATTGATGAACTGGTAGCCCCCTATGATGGAGCCTGTGATTACTATTTATTCGAAACCTCACCCCCAACCCCTCTCCAAAAGGAGAGGGGAGAAAAGCCAGCGCTCAAAGGTGGTAACGGCAAACAGTTCGACTGGAGCGTTATTGAAAATAGTAAAATTGAAAAACCGTTTTTCCTAAGTGGTGGAATAGGTGTAGAAGATATAAAACGGATCAAAGCATTTAAACATCCTGACTTTTATGGTGTGGATATTAATAGCAAAGTAGAGAAAGAACCCGGTGAAAAAGATATGAGTTTGGTGTTGCAGTTTAAGATTGGGATGAAATAGTCTGAACTGGGATTTGTGGGATGGAAAGGATTGTTGGGATGAGTAAACACATAAATAAAGGGACTTCATTGCGAGCTATTGCAGAGGCTTTCATTTTTAAAGCACTTACATGGCAATGTAATCTGCTTTCGAATATTATAGATTGCTTTATTTATCGCTTTGATGGAAAGTAACGATTGCTTTTGCTAACAACCAACTATAAAAGCAAAGCATATGAGAATTAAAGTTTGCGGAATGACCGACCTGGAGCAAATGCAACAATTAGGTGAGATGGGTGTTGAGTTTGCAGGGATGATCTTTTATCACAAATCGCCAAGGTTTGTGTTGAAGCATCTTACAGGTGTGCAGGTGAAAAGGGCGAAGCTGAAAGTGTATAAGGTGGGTGTGTTTGTGAATGCGTCGTATAATGAGATCATTAACCATGTGGAGAATTTCGGGTTGGATATGGTGCAGTTGCATGGCGATGAAACGCCGAAGTTCTGTGAAAAGGTATCGGATTATATTTCAGTGATCAAAGCATTTCGTTTAACTGACAACGATCATATTCCCTGGATGGTAAAGGATTATGTAGAAGCAGTTGATATGTATATGTTCGATACCATGGGTGCCGGTTACGGTGGAACTGGCAAAAAATTTAACTGGGATATGCTCAAAGGATTAAACATCGGTAAACCATTTTTCTTAAGTGGTGGTATTGAACCTACAGATGCTGCAGCCATTAAAAACTTTGCCAATGAAGAAGTGTCGAAAGATTTGTTTGCAGTGGATATCAACAGCAGGTTTGAAAAAATACCGGGGGTAAAAGATATGGAGTTGGTGAAGAAATTTGTGGAAGAGGTGAGGGGATGATGTTAATCTTAAATGAAAGTAAGTTGAAACAAATCTTATAATGCCAGTGGATATTTCTAAAATAATTCAAATTCAGTCAAGCTTTCAAAAATCATTGCATGCACTTGATTCAGATTTGAATTTTTGGAATCACTTTATAACAAAATGGGCAATACCTGAGTATCAGGCGAAAAATCCGGCACGAGTCATTCATGCCTCTGCGTATTCTACATATGATAATGACACGAAAACTGGGAAAGGACGACTAAAATTGCATCGTGAAATAAGGGAAATTCATTCCGATAACTTGCCAATGTATAGCGATGTTTTGTTTAACTGGGTTGAAGGATTAACAATTGTCAGAGTTTATAATGCCTTGGAGATATTGCTACTTCAGTTGATCGATGTGGTGTATTTCAACTCAGAGGTTACGCCTCTTACAAAAAAGAAAGAAATTAATGCTATAGAAAGTAGAATAAGGGTAGAGCTTGGGAAGGAATCAAATAAGGTAAACAACGGTCATCTTATTAAGTTCTTAAAACTGAAATCTCCTGAATTTGATGAGTGGATCAATTTATCGGTGAGGCCTGATCTCAAGTCGACATGGGATGATTATTTTTTATTAATCTCGATTTTAAGACATGTCGTTGCGCATCAGGCAATGCTTATAAATAAGGACACGATAAATGAAATAAATTCGAAGAGTTGTCGAGAAGTTTTCAGTCGTCATTTTGATTTATTCGATTTGGAGAATGATTCTTTTGAATTAAAACCTGTCCAAGGCCGATTTAATATTTTTATCGATTTTGCAACGGAGTTTGCTGTGAATTCTTTGAAAATTATTTCTAAGCAAAGGGATATTAATTTTTTGGGTTTGGCTGAGTTGATAGATGTAAGGACGTACAAGTGTGCGACGCAACAAAAGATAAATAGTAGCACAGTTGCTGGCTACATAAAGAAATAAATATGACAACAACATATCAAAAACCTTCTCAACAAGGTTATTACGGGCAATTTGGTGGGGCATATATTCCTGAAATGCTGCACCGCAATGTGGAAGAACTGCAAAGCCGTTATCTCGATATTATGAGTGATGCTGCTTTTCAAAAAGAGTTCAGAGCATTGCTGAAAGATTATGTCGGTCGTCCTACACCGTTATTTTATGCAGATCGGTTAAGTAAGAAATTCAAAACCAATATCTGGTTGAAGCGTGAAGATCTTTGTCATACCGGTGCACACAAGATCAACAATACTGTTGGACAAATTTTGCTGGCCGAACGTTTGGGTAAAAAACGCATTATTGCTGAAACAGGTGCGGGGCAGCATGGTGTGGCAACTGCAACGGTGTGTGCGTTGAAAGGCGTGGAGTGCATTGTGTACATGGGTGAAAAAGATATTGAACGCCAGGCACCGAATGTTGCACGTATGAAAATGTTGGGAGCAAAAGTGATTCCTGCATTAAGCGGAAGTAAAACATTGAAAGATGCAACGAATGAAGCTATTCGTGACTGGATCAATCATCCCAACGATACACATTACATTATCGGCAGTGTGGTAGGTCCGCATCCATATCCGGATATGGTTGCACGTTTTCAAAGTGTGATCAGTGAAGAAATGCGTTGGCAGTTAAAAGAACATACAGGTACCGAATTGCCAACGCATGTAATGGCATGTGTTGGTGGTGGCAGTAATGCAGCTGGTGCGTTCTATCATTTCTTAGATGAGTTGAGTGTTCAGTTAATTGCTGTTGAAGCAGCAGGTCAAGGTGTGAACAGTGGCATGAGTGCAGCAACAACACAACTCGGTAAGACAGGTATTTTGCATGGCAGTAAAAGTTTGTTGATGCAAACTGAAGATGGGCAAGTAACAGAGCCTCATAGTATTTCAGCAGGTTTGGATTATCCCGGCATTGGCCCGATGCATGCAAATTTGTTTGAAAGTGGCCGTGCTGTTTTTTTAAGTGCAACAGACGAAGAAGCATTAGCTGCTGCGTTTGAAGTGAGTAAGCTGGAAGGAATTATTCCTGCGCTGGAAACAGCACATGCGTTTGCATGCCTCACCCTCTTATCCCTTTCCAACAGAGTGGGAGGCCAGGCGGCAGCAAAAGAATTAAACAACATTGCTGACCAATTATTTGCAAATAAAATTCAGCAGGCGATGTTTAAAAAAGATTCACAAGTGATTATTTGCTTGAGTGGAAGAGGGGATAAGGATTTAGCAACGTATATGAAAGTAATGGAAAGTTGACCTCATCCCAGCCCTCTCCTGAAGGAGAGGGAGAAATGTACTCCGAAATTTAAACGTATGTCTAACTCATACAACGATAATCTACATAAGGGTTCCATTGGGAAGTTATTTGAGTATGCAAGAAATTTACGAAAGAATGAAACGAGTGCAGAGGATTTATTGTGGCGTAATTTGAGAAACCGAAAGTTAGATGGACTGAAGTTTAGAAGACAGCATCCTCTAGATAAGTTTATTCCCGATTTCTACTGTCATGAAAAGAAATTGGCGATTGAGGTGGATGGCTCAGTGCATGATAGCAAAGACGCAAAGGAAAGTGATGAGGGAAGAACTTATGAATTAAAAGAGTTGGATATTACAGTGCTTCGATTTAGAAATGAAGAAGTGCTAAACGATATGAGTTTGGTTTTGAAAAAAATCAAAGAGATTGTAGCTAGTATTGCTGATAAGAAATAGGTTGCTGAGATTACACGCAAAAAAGAAACAATTAAAAATAAATGCCTGGCTTCCTTCTCCTTGAGGAGAAGGTGCCCAAAGGGCGGATGAGGTTATGAATAGAATTAAAACATTGTTCGAAAGAAAAAGTAAGAACGTCCTTAACGTTTACTGCACAGCAGGCTACCCGCAGCTGAACAGTACAATGGAGGTAATGAAAGCGTTACAGGAAAACGGTGCAGACTTGATTGAGTTGGGCATGCCTTACAGTGATCCGTTGGCTGATGGTCCGGTAATTCAACACAGCAGTACCATTGCATTGGCAAATGGCATGACGATTGAAACATTATTTGCTCAATTGAAAGATGCAAGAAAAGAAATTAATGTCCCGATCATTTTAATGGGATACATGAATCCGGTGTTACAATATGGTTTTGAACATTTTTGTAAAGATGCAGCCTCGGTTGGTGTGGATGGTTTGATCTTACCTGATCTTCCGGAATATGAATTTGAAACAGAGTATAGTGCAATCATTAAAGCGAATGGATTGGATTTTATTTTCTTAGTAACACCTGAAACAAGTGAAGAACGTATTAAAAAATTAGACAGTTTAAGCACAGGTTTTTTATATGCTGTGTCTTCTTCTTCCACAACTGGCAGCAATAACAATATGACAGATGTTGATGCATATTTACAAAAGCTGAAGAGGCTGCAATTAAAAAATCCGATACTTGTTGGATTTGGTATTAAAGACAAACAAACCTTTGATACAGCTTGTGCAAATGCCAATGGTGCTATTATTGGTACAGCATACATCAAAGCATTGGAGAATGCAACAGATGTCAGTGAAGCAACGAAGAAGTTTTTGGAAGCAATTGTCTGAACTGTGATTTATAGGATTGATGGGATGATTGGGATGGGCTAAAATGATCCTACTAATCACAAACATCTCACTCATCCCAGTTCAGAAAAAGAGCGACAAACGGGACTCGAATGCTGACGCTTTTGCTTAGCATCCCGACTAAAACGTCGGGACCCGCCACCCTCAGCTTGGAAAGTTGATGCTCTCTAAAATGAGCTACTTCCGCTTAAATGATAAAAGAAAGTTACTATGAATTTGGCAATTGTAAAATACAACGCAGGAAATATTCAGTCGGTGCTGTTTGCATTGGATCGTTTAGGTGTTACTGCAAAAGTGACGGATGATAAAGATGAACTATTGGCTGCGGATAAAGTAATCTTCCCGGGTGTGGGAGCAGCACGCAGCGCAATGAACAGTTTGAAAGAAAAAGGGCTCGATGCGGTGATTAAACAATTAAAGCAACCTGTGTTGGGAATTTGTGTAGGTATGCAATTGCTGTTTCAATATTCGGAAGAAAATGATACGGAATGCCTGGGTATTATTCCTGCAAATGTGAAGTTGTTTGCCCCCCCGCTCCTAAAGGGGGGCTTTAAAGTTCCACAAATTGGTTGGAATGATATTTATAATTTAAAGACCGGATTGTTCAAAGATATACCTGAACATAGCTACATATATTATGTACACAGCTACTATGCAGAAATGAATCCGTATTGTATTGCAACCACGAATTACGGATTGGAATATGCAGGTGCAGTGCAAAAAGATAATTTTTATGGTGTGCAGTTTCACACGGAGAAGAGTGCCAAGGTAGGCGACCAGATTTTAAAAAATTTTTTAGACCAGTAATATGCAGATAATACCAGCAATTGATATCATCGACGGCAAATGTGTGCGATTAACAGAAGGCGATTACGCACAAAAGAAAATTTATAACGAGCATCCCTTAGAAGTTGCAAAAGAATTTGAAGGCGCAGGTATGAAACGTTTGCATCTGGTTGATTTGGATGGTGCAAAAACAGGTGCCGTAAAA
Source organism: Lacibacter sp. (assembly GCA_046593655.1). GTDB lineage: Bacteria > Bacteroidota > Bacteroidia > Chitinophagales > Chitinophagaceae > Lacibacter. Next base: position 28,514 of record JBKJNM010000045.1, read on the forward strand.
AACTGGAAAGTATTAGAGACGATCACATCTAAAACATCCCTCATCATTGACTTTGGCGGAGGTATAAAACAGGAAGAAGATGTGAAGATCGTTCTCCATTCAGGTGCGGCATTTGCAACGGTTGGGAGTATTGCGGTAAAAGATGAAACAAAGTTTGTAAGCTGGCTAGAGCATTTTGGTGCAGCGAAATTCCTTCTTGGTGCTGATGTGAAAAATGAAAAGATTACGATAGGTGGCTGGTTAGAAACAACTGATATCTGGATTTACGACTTTATTGAAAAATATAGTAAGCATGGTGTGCAGCAAATATTCTGTACCGATGTAAGTAAAGATGGAAAACTCGAAGGTCCATCTACAGAACTCTACAAAAATATTATCCAGAAATTTCCTCAACTGCATTTCATTGCCAGTGGTGGAGTTAGTTCCATGAAAGACTTAGAGGAGTTAGCTGAGATTGGTTGCAATGGAGCAATTGTTGGCAAAGCTATTTATGAAGGCAGGATGACCTTGAATGAATTAAAGAAATTCAGTTAAGTTACTTCCTCCCTAAACGTTTCTTTACTACATCTACTAACTGCAAAGCATCAGGTGTAATTTTTAGTGTAAATACTCCGGCAATAAAAAGAATCGCAAATAAAATGCTCCGTAAAAAGATGCCTGCCCATCCTGTCATTTCTTTGAACAGGTAATAGCTGATGAAATAAGCAGCAACACCAAGTAAAAGACTCAGTAATGTTTTACTGCTGAAGGGTTGCAGTTTGTATCGTTTCCATAAAAAAATATAGCGGATGCTGTTGTACACAAAAAAAGAAATCAGGTTGGCAAAAGCACTTCCTTCAATCCCAATTTGTTTAATAAGAATATAGTTTAACGGAATAATGAGTAATAATAAAATGATACCCGTAACAAAATCAAAACGCCATTGCGTTGAAGTATAAATGATTTGTGCGTTTACACCAGTACCTGCATCAATGATTCTTGAAAGACCAAGAATAAAAATAACACTTAGCCCTGTTGCATATTCACTTTGTATATTCAATAGGCGAAAGGCATCTCCGATATTTAACCAGATACCACCAAAAATAAAAAGTGCAGCCAGCAATAAGTTAATGGAAGTACGTTTATAAATGCGATCAATTTCCTGCATGTTTTTATCTTTCCATGCCTGTGATAATGCAGGAAGTGTAATTGAAATAACACTGCGCTGTGGAATCTGAATGAGATTGGCAATATAGGACGACAATGCAAAGATGCCTGTGGGAGCCAATCCCAGCAGACTTGCGATGAAGATACTATCCATCACCTGTGCCAATATATAAATGATTTGTCCTGCATAAACATAACTGCCCAGCGCAAGAATTTTTGTTTTAAATTTTTTAGTAACCCTGCTTACACTGAAGGTAAAATGAAGATGGTTGCTTCTGATCAGCACTGCGGCAAGTATAGCAGTTATGAGCAAATACAGACATGCAAATAACAGGATGAACAAATGGAAATCGATCAGCTCAAGTAAGTATGCTGCAATCAATACCAACGTAAATAAACGTAAAGCTGTTTCTTTTAAAAAAGCCGGGAAGATGGATTTCTGTAAATTATTGCTGAATGCTTCCAGCACAGCAAATAGCAAGATACCCAAACCAAAAGGGAATATCCATTTATAGTAATCTACAAATAAAGAAGAACGTCCTGAAAACTTTTGTACGATCAGCGGTTCAAAAATCCATCCACCAAGAGCAACGAGAATGAATCCTCCTATGGCAAGGAGCAATGCCCATGTCATCAGATCATTTTCTTTTGGCTTGAGATTATCTTTGTAATAAGGAAAGAATTTATAGATCACCGAAATGATGCCGAAGTTGGCAAAAGCATACATCGTTTGTCCCACATCAAAAAACAAACGGGTTAAAGCGTATTCAGATGGAGTAAAGGAACCATTCTTTGTAAAAAACCAGGTATTAATAAAACCAATGAAGAAGCCAATGTAAATAACAATGCTGGATATGATGGCTTGCTTCCTGATTTGTCCCATGTGTTAGAATACGTGGTTTAAAGTTTAATGTTTTAGGTTTCGCTAAGGTAAAAGTCTTTGTCCAATACATTTTTTGAAGAGAGCAATTACCTTATACCTTCTACTTTATTCCTATTTTACCTTTTTATAATTCACATAAAAATTCTTATCCATCAGCTTGCTAATGTCTTCAGCCTCTTTAAAATTAGTACGCATCTTCTGCCATTTTTCTGTTGCCAGCATCAAACCATATTTGGGATTACTGTTGCCGGGTAATAAAACGGGCATGTTAAAACCTGCAATACAATTGGCCCAGCGGTAATACAATACTTGTGTACCTGCTTCTGTTGCCACATAATATTCCAGTGTTGGAATCTGTGTGGTACGCAGGTATTGATCAAATACTTTCGACAAATTGTATCCAGTTCTTTTTGAAATAAAATCTTCTATCTCTGCAGTAGTAACTGTTTTGTGCCGGTATTTCTGGTTCATATCCCGCAACATCATACGAAACGAACTTTTATCGCCAATGATCTGCCGCACCATGTGTATCATATTGCTGGCTTTGCTATACATATCACCGCTGCCGCTTTTATTTAAATTGTATTTACCAATGATTGGAATATCGTTCTGTATGTTTTTGCGAATGCCTTGCGCATAAGCATTACCAGCTTCCGTTCCAAACATGAAATCTGTATAAAGTGTTTCACTGTAATTGGTAAAGCCTTCATGTACCCACATATCGGCAATATCTTTTGTGGTAATACTATTCCCAAACCATTCGTGGCCACTTTCATGTACAATGATAAAATCCCATTTTAAACCCCAACCTGTTCCGCTGAGATCCTTGCCTCGGTATCCATTCTGATATTCATTCCCATAAGCAACTGCACTTTGGTGTTCCATGCCCAGGAAACTTGTTTCTACCAACTTATAACCATCAGCATAAAAAGGATAAGGGCCAAACCAATATTCAAATGCACGAAGCATCGGCTTCACCTGTTCAAATTGTTTTTTGGCTTTGTCAAGATTATACTCCAGTACATAATAATTCAAATCAAGTTGTCCGTTTTCTCCCATCAATGTATCGCTGAAATGTGCATACTTGCCAATGTTCATGCTGATGTTATAGCTGTTGATGGGTTGACTCACAAACCATGTCCATGTTTTATTTCCTTTTCCATCGGCTTGTACATTTCTTAACCGGCCATTTGAAACATTCATTAATGTATCCGGAGCGGTAATGCTGATCAATGTGCTATCGGGCTCATCGCTTTGATGATCTTTACAGGGCCACCATGCACTGGCGCCTAACCCCTGTACAGCAGTACTAACCCATGGATTTCCCATTTTATCTTTTTTCCATACCACGCCACCATCCCATGGCGCTCTTAGTGCAGGTTTGGGTACACCATGATAATATAATTTCAGTTCTTGAATACTGGCATTACTATTTTTTGTTTTTGGAAGTCGTTTAAAAGGTAAGAGAACGTACCATGCATTACCATCTTGCTGAACACTCACTGACACACCGTTGATAAATGCACTGTCAATGGTCATAGGTTCCTGCAGATCGATCTGCATACGGCGATTAGCTTTTTTTACCAGTCTGAAATAAATAGCATTGCTTCCGCTGATGGTGAATTTTTCAATGTTTGGAGTAATATGCAAGTCATACATCACCACATCCCACCATGCACGTTCGGGTGTAATACGGCCACGTAATGAATCCTGTCTTGTAAAAACAGTTTCATTTGGATGCTGTTGAGCTAAACCGGTTTGAAATTGAAAACAAAGTGCAAGTACGAGAATGATTAGTAAGGGCAGATTCTTTTTTTTCACTGAGTTGATATTTGGCTATAAATTTAGCGGTAATTCTTTATGAACATGATTAAAAGTAGAAGAAAGGGAAGAAGTGTTGGCAGATGGCTGAAGGTAGTTGGCTATAATGCAGTGAGATCAGTAGTCTTTTTACTTTTTGCTTTTAATTTTTTGCTTTATTCTTCATGTGGTAAAGCAAGAAAAAACGAAGAAAATATCTTCCGCTATAATGAAACCAGTGGCATCAGTTCTCTGGATCCTGCTTTCGCAAAGAGCCAATCTGTTATCTGGGCTACGCATCAGCTCTTTAATACGCTGGTTGAAACAGATGATCAGCTGCACATTATTCCATCGCTTGCAAAAAGTTGGGAGGTAAGTGCAAGCAGGTTAAGCATATTGTTTCATTTACGTACGGATGTATACTTTCATAATCATATTGCCTTTGCAAATGGGAAAGCCCGCCCGGATGACTCGGTCGGACGGGGAAGAAAATTGGTAGCATCAGATGTGCAATACAGTTTTCAACGGTTGATGGATAAGAGCACTGCCAGCCCCGGTGCATGGATCTTTAATAACAGGGTTGATGCATCAACAGGTTTTTTAGCAATTGATGATAGTACTTTTCAAATAAACTTATTAAACCCATTTGTACAAATTCTGGGCGTACTCAGCAATGTATATTGTTCTGTTGTTCCAAAAGAAGTGGTGGAAAAATATGGAACTGATTTCAGGCGAAACCCCTGTGGCACCGGGCCTTTTCAATTCAAAGCATGGGAAGAAGGGCAGGCCTTGATCCTTGTTCGCAATCCTAACTATTTTGAAACAGACAGTATCGGAAATCAACTTCCTTATCTCGATGGAGTAAAAGTGACCTTTCTTGATAGTAAGGCCACCGAGTTTTTAGAATTCAGACAAGGACGTTTACATTTTATCAATGATATTGATCCATCTTTTAAAGATGAAGTGTTGAGCAAGAAGGGAGAATTGAGAGATAGTTGGAAGAACAAAGTAGTGCTCAACAAGCATCCTTATCTCAACATTGAATACATTGGCATTTTGGTTGATTCAACGAAAGACATTGTAAAGAATTCTCCTCTTCGTTTAAAAGCTATACGGCAAGCGATTAATTATGGTTTCGACCGGAAAAAGATGATGTTGTATTTACGTAACTCCATTGGCACTGCTGCTGAAAGTGGTTTTGTTCCGATGGGACTACCCAGTTTTGATACAATTGCAGTGAAGGGGTATCATTATGATCCTGCTAAAGCCACAGCTTTATTACAAGATGCAGGATTTAAATCAATGAAGGATGTGCCCGAGATCAAATTGCTCACCATTCCTATTTATGGTGATCTGGGAAGTTATATTGCCCGGCAACTGGAAGATATTGGGTTGAATGTTAAAGTAGAAGTGGTTCAAAAGAGTTTATTGCTAACACAAACTTCAAAAAGTGAAGCCTTGTTTTTTCGTGGCAGTTGGATTGCGGATTATCCCGATGCAGAAAATTACCTGAGTGTGTTCTATGGAAAAAATCCTGCGCCACCTAATTATACCCGTTATAAGAACCCCGTGTTTGATGCATTATACGAACAATCAAACAGGGAGCCCAATGATTCATTACGCTATCAATTGTATCAGCAAATGGATCAGATATTGATGAGCAACCCACCTGTTGTTCCGCTCTGGTACGATATGGTCATTCACCTGGTACAACCAACAGTCAAAGGCTTTCGGCCAAATGCATTGAACTGGCTTGAGTTGAGAAGGGTGAAGATTGTGAGTGATGAGTAGTGAATGGTGAGTGGTGAATAGTGAATAGAGTCTCACTATTAAACTTTAAACTTATCACTTAATGCTTAATACTTATTACTTAATTCTTCCTCTTTTTATCCTTAAACACTTTTTCAAATTTATCCAGCTTGGGCTTTATTACATAATAACAATAAGGATTGGAGTTCTTATTCATGTTGTAATAATTCTGATGATAGTCTTCTGCTTCGCTGTAATTATGATACTTTTCAATGCTGGTTACAATGGGGTTAGCAAATGCACCACTTTTATCCAACTCCGCTTTGTATCTTTCTGCTTTTTCTTTTTGTTCTGCATTATGATAAAACACAGCGCTGCGGTATTGCGGACCAGCATCATTCCCCTGGCGGTTCAAAGTAGTGGGGTCATGTGTTTGCCAGAAAATTTCCAGCAGTTCATCAAAGCTTATTTTTTTCGGATCGAAGATGAGCTGTGCCACTTCAGCGTGACCTGTTGTTTTATTTCCAATCTGTTCATAAGTGGGATTGATTACATGCCCGCCACAATAACCACTAGTTACTTTTAAAACACCTTCTACTTGTTGAAAAATGGCTTCAACGCACCAGAAACATCCAGCACCAAAAGTAGCTGTATCAGTGTCTGAACCATTGATTGAGCCACCTGTAAATGCGGCCATTGTTGTTTGATCGGTCATAATTTTATTTTTGCTTTCACCGGTTGCACAGGAAAAAAAATGGAAGGAACCAAATGCAACAGAAATACTTAAAAGAAACTTACTCCACATATTCGTTTGATTGATTTAGCAATATGCAATTTACGTGTAAAATTGTGCCACAAGATTGCTTTGTTATGAATCGGGGCCGACAAATGAATTTTTTTAGAAATGCTTTAACGTTTGTGTTGAATGTTTGTATCTCTTCGATCCTTCTGATGATTTGCCTGCTGTTTCTGCATTTATCATTGTTATGCCGCAAAGAGTGGCGATTAGAATTACCTTTGCCGCCAAACAAAAAGGCGGATTCTTTTTTATGAAATTTTTCCCTGATTCGGCGTTGGTGCAATTAGAACTTGATAAGGTGATGACTTTATTAGAGGGATACTGTAATACAGAATATGCTAAAGAAAAAGCGCATAACCTTCGCATTCATACTAAAAAAGAATACATCCAGCTTGAACTTCGTCAGAGTTATGAAATGAAAATACTCCAGGAGCAAAGCCAGTATTTCCCGGTAGATTATGTATTGAATCTTTCACGTGAACTGAAGCTACTGTCAATCCCCGGAGCAGTGTTGGCAGAAGATCAGCTCATGCAAATTCGCAAACTCACAGAAAATACACAAAGTATCTTCCGCTGGTTTGATGCGGACAGAAGAGCAGCTTACACCGCATTAACGAATGTAATTGAAGGCACTTATTTTGAAAAAGTGATTCTCGATCTCATTGATAATGTGCTGGATGATAGTGGTATTGTAAAAGATAATGCAAGTGATGAGCTGAGTACTATCAGGATGAGTTTATACCGAAAGCGGAATGAACTGCGTCGGGAATTTGAAAAAGTGTTGAAGAAATTGCAGAAACAGGGTTATGTGGCCGATATAGAAGAATCATTTTTAAGCGGCAGAAGAGTAGTGGCTTTGTTTGCAGAACAGAAACGCCAGGTAAAAGGAATTTTACATGGCGAAAGTGAAACAAGACGAACTGTTTTTATTGAACCGGAAGAAACAATTGAATTAAACAATGATATTTTCAGTTTGGAGAATGAAGAGCGTCGTGAAGTGTATCGCATACTTCGTGAATTAACTCAGCAACTTTCTGTGTATGCTTCTTTACTTACAACCTATCATGCTATATTAGGCGAATATGATTTCATTCGTGCCAAAGCTAAGCTGGGTGTAAGTATGCAGGCTAACATGCCAATACTTACAGATAAAGCTATTATTTATCTTAAAGATGCATATCATCCTCTCTTATTGCTGTACAATAAAAAAAATCAAAAGCCAACCATACCAACCAATATCAGGTTAGATGAGAAAAATCGCATCCTTGTTATTTCCGGTCCTAATGCAGGAGGTAAAACAGTAACAATGAAAACGGTAGGGTTGATGCAGTTGATGGTACAATGTGGATTGCTGGTGCCTGTTCATCCTGATAGTGAGGTTGGATTATTTAAACAGATCATGATTCATATTGGTGATACACAGAGTATTGAATATGATCTCAGTACTTACAGCAGTCATTTGTTGCATATGAAACACTTCATGGAAACAGCCAATGGCCGCACTTTATTTTTTATAGATGAGTTAGGAAGTGGAAGTGATCCCAACCTTGGTGGTGCATTTGCGGAAGTGATCTTGCAGGAGTTGGTTAAAAAGCATTCATTAGGTATTGTTACAACCCATTATCTCAATTTAAAAGTAATGGCCAATCATACACCCGGGATTGTAAATGGTGCCATGAGTTTTGATGAGAGGAGTTTACAACCTCAGTATAAACTCATCATTGGCAAGCCCGGGAGTTCCTACACGTTTGCCATTGCCGAACGTATTGGATTAGATAAAAACCTGATTGATCGTGCAAGACAATTAGTAGATGAAGATCATTTTCGACTGGATAAATTATTGAACAGCGCAGAAAGCGATCTGCGCCAAATTGAAATAAAGGAAAAGGAATTGCATCGCCTGCTCAAAGAAAATGAACGGTTGAAAAAAGAAATGGAGCAGGTGCTCAATAAAGAAAAACATCAGCAGCAGGTAGAGTTGTTGCAACAACAAAATAAAATCACTGAAGAACGGATTGCTTATTTAAAAGAGATGGATCGCAAATTAAAAGCAATTGTTCAGGAGTGGAAACGGAGCGATAACAAAGCTGAAGTAATGAAACAGATCAACGCATTGCTCTTTGATCAAAAACAAAAACAGCTTGCTGAGAAGAAAGATAAAAAACTAAATGAAAAATTTAAGGAAGTGGGAGGGGAGATCAAACCCGGAGTTAAGGTAAAGATGATGAACAACCGGCAGGTTGGAATTGTAAAAGAGCTGCGTGGTAAAAATGCAATAGTACAATTAGGTGCAATACCCATAACCGTAAGTTTGAATGATTTGGTGGTGGTGGTAGATAAAGTGGAAGAAACCGCCAACGGAAATTAATTATATTTATCCTTCAAATCCTTTGCTGAAGGCGGTTTCAGCTTTCTGCATTTTTATTTCAATACAATTTTTTGGGACAAATAAGCTGTAACCGTACTTTTGCGCCGGAGAGATGGCAGAGCGGTCGAATGCGGCGGTCTTGAAAACCGTTGAAGTGAAAGCTTCCGGGGGTTCGAATCCCTCTCTCTCCGCTTTGAACCACCAGGCTAGGCCCTGGAGGTTTTTTTAAAACAATTATTTGAACCTTTCAGTTGAATGTTTTTATATTTTTGCTGTTGAGTTCCGGGGTATGAATGTTGACTTTAGAACAGTTTTTTACAGGATAAAATGCACCCCTTTTTTTTAATTGCTCTCAAAATCATTGATAATAATTTTTGGTGAGGCGTTGTTATCTTCAACTCGGTTAAAATAAAACAAGTAGAATTTCATTGCTTCTCAACTCCTCCAGATGTTTTGTACCTGGTGTTTCAGAAGAAATCCACATCATAAAAACATCCGCTCTGCCGTTCTGCAATACTCCTGTAATTTTTGTTTCTTCTTTTAAGTTTAAGAACCGAAGGGATACATGTGTTAAATAAAGGGAATGTTTCTTTCGACCGTTTTTTTGAATGTGTGAATAATGTAACACATGCAAATAAATATGTAATACTTATTTGTTCAAATCATTCCATCTTTACAGTTGAAACTTTAATATCAGGCAATCGATTTCTCATAGCAGTTAGTTTTGGTTAAAGCCCTTGTTTTTACAGGGGCTATCTTCTTAAAAGGAAGTATTTTCAGCTTTTGGCAGGCTGTTTGCAAGACTGTGTAAAGAAAATATCTATTATAAAGAAAATAAGCATTTATTTATTGTAAACAACAAAACAAAATAGTATGAAACTTTATTTAAGTATGGCATTGACATTTATGTTAATAACAGGTACAATTAACGCACAACATGTAAATCTTGGAGTAAAAGGGGGGTTAAACCTCTATAATATCCATAATGATAATGGTGCTGAATATGATAGTAAGGCTGGATTCCATTTAGGCTTGCTTGGTCATATTCATATTTCCAAGAAGTTTGCAATACAGCCTGAATTAGTTTATTCACAGCAAGGAGCAAAATATACCACTTCAGGAGCTGAAACTAAGGTTGATCTTGGTTATGTTAATATACCAGTGATGTTTCAGTATATGTTTGAAAATGGTTTCCGAATCGAAGCCGGCCCACAGCTTGGTATTATGGTTAATGCAGAATCTGAAACCAATAATGTTGAAATTGATTTGAATGATAATTTAGCGGCAATTGATTTTGCTTTAGGAGCAGGTCTGGGTTGGATTCACACTCCTTCAGGTTTTGGAGTTGACGCAAGGTATAATTTCGGGTTGACAAATATCAACGAAAACAGTTCTGTAAAGGCATCTAACCGAGGTTTTCAACTCGGTGTATTCTATCAGTTCAAGCATAAATAATTAAAAATAAACGAAACAGGAAAGGCCAACAAATGTTGGCCTTTCCTTATTGTTGAGATGCTTTAATAATGCTAGTGATGAGATGTATTTAATCCCTTCATGTCAATACTTTATTTATTCTCCTCTTTTTCAACTATATCTCCATCAGAAAATCTTCCGCCAATTGCATGCATCAGGCTCGATACGGGACCTTCCATTTTATGGGTACGATCATCAAGTGTATCATCATGCAGCATTTCTCCCATTTGCAAAACAGCCGGGAGAAATGGTAATATATTATTTCGCTGATCGGCCAAAAATTTCTTTACATCATGCGCTGTAGCTTGTTCAGGAACGTTTTCTTTGATATCAGTTACCGCATGTGCTGCTATAGAATTCAGCTTGTTGGTCGCATTTTCAATAGTATAATTTGAATAAGCAGCAATTTTTTGTATAATGCGTTCTTTGTTATCTGAAAAAATCCTGTCTGTCCAATCCGTTAAACTGCTGTATTGTAAAATAGTGAGTGCACCAATATCTGAACGGCTGAAATTGTATAAAGCAGTTAATACTGCCGGTATGGCGGCCTGGCTAAACAGATGTTCATCCGGACTGTTCTTATCTTTCGTTACTTCCTGGGTATTGGGATCTATCTTTTGCAAAGGAGGGTAGCCCATTTTACTTTGAATTACTTCCAGAAGATTGATTGACATAATATGGAGGTTTGATTAAATAAAGTATTTTAAACCATCGAAAAATTATGAATCTGCGTAAACATTTTTACCTATTTAATCATTTCCTCTGCTCAAAAATATCTGAATAAATAAGCCTGGATGAAGCTTAATTACAGCACCATTGAACTCTAAACTGCGTAACTGAAAATCATCAGAAATGCCGCAATGAGCAAAGTTGTTGCTAACAAAAAGACTGCAGCTAAGCTTACATTTACAAGTGATTTCATATTTATTAATATTATTAAGTACAGAATAAAACTCCCATTAATACCTATGCTGTTGAATTCTAAACTACAAATTCACTCCTTTCAAAGAATTCAAAACGCCAAATGCTTTTAATAACCAGATCACTACAACAATTACCACAACAATGTTGAGGATGTTCTTGATCTTTCTATCCATTGGGATATAGGTGTTTACCAGCCATAACAGAACGCCTACAACAATCAATACAATTAAAACAGTGAGTAATGGCATAATTATTAGTTTAAAATTATACTGGTAAAGTTCACCTACTTGCCATAAGAGTGTGTTACACAAAATCACATAACTGTTGCAACATTCACACATTTCAGGAAGAAAAACTTTTATCAATCTGTATAGTTTATTGCTTTTCGTAGATTGGGTACCTATGGCAGATTTTAAAATTGTTATATTCATCATGACCATCCTGATCAGTTTAACAGCGATCATTAATAAAAAAAAATTTCCATATCCTGTTTTATTGGTTTTTGCAGGTTTGCTGATAGGCTTTATTCCGCATTTGCCCAACCTTGAATTAGATCCCGAAGTTGTTTTTGTCATTTTGCTCCCTCCGCTATTGTATGATGCAGCTACAAAAACATCCTGGCACGATTTCAAAGCATGTATTCGTCCCATCTCAGCTTTAGCCATAACGTTGGTTTTTTTTACTACAGTAGCTGTTGCTGCAACTGCGTATTATTTTATTCCCGGATTTACCTGGCCAATGGCTTTTGTATTAGGCGCCATTGTTTCTCCACCCGATGCAGTTGCTGCAACAGGAATTATAAAAGGATTGGGATTAAATAAAAAAGTGATCACCATTATTGAAGGTGAAAGCCTTGTAAATGATGCATCTGCTTTAGTTGCCTATCGCTATGCTGTTACAGCCGTTACTACCGGAACTTTTGTTTTGTGGCAGGCGGGATTACAATTTTTATTAGTATCGGGAATGGGTATTATCATTGGTGTTATTGTTGGTTACCTGTTTGTATTGGCACACAAAAAAATTGAAAACAATCCTGTAGTGGAAACAAGCCTTACACTACTGGCTCCATTTGTATCCTACCTTGCTGCAGAACAGTTTCACATGTCAGGAATATTAGCAGTTGTAAGTACAGGATTGGTTATATCCTGGCGTTCGCCTGAAGTATTTTCATATCAGGCAAGAATGCGCTCCAAGGTTTTATGGAGTACGGTGATTTTTATTATGCATGGCTTTATATTTATTCTCATTGGCCTCCAGTTGCCATCGGTTTTAAGAAATTTAGGTAATTATCCATTTACAGAAATTTTAGGTTACGGTTTACTCATTAGTTTAGTAGCAATTATAGTTCGAATCATCTGGGTTTTTGCAGGAGCTTATTTACAGAATATTTTATTTCGAAAAAAGAATACAACTGATCTTTCAAATAATGAAAACGAAAATGATAACTGGAAAAATACGTTGATCATTGCATGGACAGGAACCAGAGGAGTTATTTCTTTAGCTGCTGCGCTGGCTTTACCTTTATTGTTAGCAGATGGAACTGCATTTCCCAAGAGACATTCAATCATCTTTCTTGCTTTTGTCGTCATTTTTATTACACTTGTTGTACAAGGCCTTACTCTTCCTTTACTTATACGTTTGTTGAAAATAAAACCTCAGGACAATACGCTTGCAGAGGAAAAAGAATTGCAATTATCAATAGCCAGCAATACTATCAATTTTATTGATGAGGAACTTGCAGGAACACTTGATCAACAATCGAAGGAACAGTTGAAAAAGAAATATGAAATGCTTATTGCTGATTTCGCAAAGGAATTGCGTCGTCACAAAAAAGCAAAACGGAATGACGAGGAATTAACCACTGCTCCCCTTGATCCCCAGCTGAGTGCAGAGTTAAGCATCCGTAAATTCCAGCGGGAGTTATTACTTAAACTTCATAAAGAGGGCGAATACAGTGATGCCGTGATCAGGAATATTGAACGGGAAATGGATATTGAGGAACTCAAGTTAAGCCAGATACTTCCCAAAAAAGAGGAATAAGTGTGCTAACCCCAATGATCTCTGTGAGGATAATTATAAAAAACCCACGAATTATTGGCAACAACATTATATAGAAAGTAATTACCCTAATGGTGGTCTATATGTGAATTTTATAACTTTTTGCGGTTGTTATATAACAATTATTCAATGAATCATTCTCAACTTTATCCTGTTTTCTAACCATTCATTAAAATAACAGGTATATGCAATTTTACTATTATTTCTTTTTAATAATATTAGTGCTGCTCATTATGTATCTTATAAGGTCGGGAAAACTCTCAACAAAAAGAACACCTCTTGAATTATTTAATGAGGCATTGAGAGAAGAAAACAGTGGCGATTTTAAAGCTGCTTTTATTAATTATGAGCTTGCACTTTCAGAAGCTGGGAAAAATAAATTTCATAGTAACCTGAAGACCCGAATTAATGAAAAATTGAAGGTGCTCCACACCATTATTGAATATGAAAAGAGCATGCATTTGGCGAAACGAACTGTTTAATAAGTTGAACGTAAATGTGCAGCTAAATCCTTGATATGAAAATGTGTGAATCCTGTAATTGAAGCGAGCAAAGATGTAATGCAAAAGATTCAAAAAACAGCCAATTTTATGAAATCAAATATCACTATTAAAAACACTGAAATAATGTATAATACTGAAGCGAAAGGAAGTTGGGATGAACAAAAGGGCAAAATAAAAAAAAGATTTGCCATACTTACAGATAATGATTTGATGTTTGAAACCGGGAAAGTTGAAGAGATGCTGGGAAGATTGCAAATGAAATTGGGTAAAACCAAAGAAGAGTTAAGACTGATAATTGCAGGTTTGTAATCAGAGTTTAAATAATCGGAGTCACTATTTTTTATTCATTCATAAATTATCTTAGTATGAAAGATTTATTGTACATCATCGCAGTTATTCTTATTATTGGTTGGTTGGTTGGTTATTTTGCATTTAATGCAGGCGGAATTATACATATACTGCTTGTTATTGCAGTCATTGCTATTCTTATTAGAGTTATTCAGGGAAGGAAGGTTCTTTAATTATATAGCCTTTTTTTGAAGGAGTTTCACTGAGGTAATGTGTGAATTATACAAATTTAATAATCATTCCTGTAACAACTCCTGCTAAAAAATTGTCATCTTTATAACGCCTTTCAATAGAAAACTGTTTTTCCGTATAGCAGTTGGTTTTGGTTAACGTCCTTGCTTTTTGGCAGGGACCTTTTTTTTAATATAACCTTGCAATGAATGTAATTCTTTGTTCCTAAGCTCAGAATCGATCAGTTATATTATAAGTGCGATAGATGAGATCAGAAATATTGCTAAAAGGTTAATTATTCCCGCTGTAAATGAAATTGGCTTATTCGACAATATCAAAAACTTATTAGCTGATCTTTTATACATTCAACCCGTTGAGTTTGAATTTGAGGCAAAAGGAATTGTTGAAGATGAACTGAATCAGAAACTGCATGTTGCCATTTTTCCGTATTGTGCAGGAACAGGTCAATAATATTTTAAAGCATGCCAATGCTTCTCGAGCAAGTATACATTTAAGCAAACGTAATGAGCAGCTCGTTTTAATTATTTCAGATAATGGGGTGGGCTATAATTTAGCGAAAGATAAAAAGGGGGTTGGAATTATCAATATCAAAAGCAGGGCAGCATTGTACAACGGCAAAGTAGTTATTACTTCCAAACCCGGCAAAGGATTTAAGTTAAAAGTTACACCGCCCTTAGCTGAAGTTGTGTATGAGGAATGTTCTCCATCAATTTCCTAAACAGGGTTTCATACGCACATATTTCATTGCAATTTTATGTTGCTTGCAACGCTTTTTTATAAATACTGAATAGCTATCTATACGGGTTTAATAATCAAATTTATACTTTACTATTTCTGCTTCAAAACAGCAAAAAGGTTACCATAAAATAGGGCTCCTGTTTGGGAGCCCTATTGTTTTCATCTACAGATCAGAAAATATTCTGGTTCTTCAATTCTTTGATATCGTAATTCGTTCAATACTTTGATTTCCTGTTTCTCTTTCAACCACACGAACCATATAAATACCTGGAAGCAGGTTTTCGATTCTCATTGTATTGCCTGTATTTCCACGCAATTGTTTTACAATACGTCCAAACATATCTGTTACTGTTATATCCCTGATGGCTTCTTTGTTATCAAATGCAATGTTTACATTTCCATCGGCACTTGGATTTGGATAAAGAGTAATTTTTCCTTTTTGTACATCACCACGTACCAGTTTAACATCACTGAATAATGCCCGGCCATCTAAATCAACCTGCCTGATGCGGTATTGAGTTACGCCTTTATTTGAATTAGGATCAGTAAATGAATAGCTGAGGTTTGAACTGCTGTTACCACCAAGTACTGCTGAAGGTATAAAGCTCACTTGTATCCATTTGTTATTGCCCATCATTCTTTCAATTGCAAACCCACTATTATTTATTTCAAGTTCAGTTTCCCATTGTAACAATGCATTGCTGCTATTGATGCGGTTTGCAGTGAATGACCGGAACGTTACAGGTAAGGTTCCACACTGGGCCGAACGGAAAAGTATAACCCTGGAGGCTCCCGATGCTGCACCCGAAGTTTGTGTAATAACGATGAACAGATTTTGATTTTTGTTTTGCAGAGGAACTGCACCAGTAATGGTTGTACTGCCATTTGCTGCTACGCTGAAGGTTGTATTGCTCCGAATTAAAGTGTCAGTAGTAGGGGTAAAATAGCCGTCTCCGTTAACATCTGCAAATACCCTGTAAAATCCATTAATTGCTGTACCTGTATTATTTGTAATTGTACCGGAATAGTTGAGGGTAACGCAATTAACTGCTCCAAATACAGTGAGGAAACCTGAAGAGTTTCTGATACCGCAATCAACACAATGGGCACGTTGTGCATTAGCTGACTGACTGGCCCAAAGATCTGAAACAATAACAATGGGTGTGGTACACGCAACAGGTAAAACAACGGTTACTCCTTTTAAAATAATATTGGCCGAACCATCTGGTAATACAATTTTTGTGGCTTCATCGATAGTAGTTAATTGTACACTTCCATCAGCCGGATAGGTACTAAGAACACTAAGAGTGGGGCCATTATTATTAAGCCCGATGTTTAAAAACTCATTTCCCAGATCTGCCGCCTTAGGTGCAGCAATGGAACCATTAATGGTTGACTGACCATCTACACATTTAAAATAGTTGGGATAATCTGCTTGCAGCCAGGCATGAATAAAAATATATTTATTTCCGCTGTTGTTTTCAATGTTAAAGGTTACATCAAATTTAGCCGTACAGGAATTTGCAGTTGATCCAATAACGACTGCATTTTGAATAACAATGTTGGAGACTGCACACTGCGCACTGGTTTTTTTTGTACTTATTGCCATACAGGCAATGAAAAGAAAAGAAAGTAAAAAAGTTTTCATGTTTTTTAATTAATAGAGATAAAAAAAGATTATTCTTTTTTCAAAGGATTCTTTGGATCATTTTATCTCCATCAAATAAAAAACAGGATCAACGTATTTTATAAGATGTAATATTTTTAAGCTCTTGCTTATCTTAAATACAATTCCAGTTCAACTCTTCTGTTTTGTGCACGTCCGGTTGAATTGGCATTGGTCGACATAGGTCTTGTTTTTCCATAACCCGCAGTAACAAGTCTGCTTTCAGCTACACCTTTACTTAGCAAGTAGGATTTAACGGCATCCATTCGGCTTTGCGAAAGTGTAGTAGGGGTTTTTTCTACGGCATCGGTATGCCCGCCGATTCTTAAATTATAATCAGGATATTCATTGAGGATATTGGCAATTTCATCCAACATGGGGTATGAGGCAGCGGTTACCAAGGCATTACCTGTTTCAAAAATGATACGGCGTGTAGCAAATTTTAAACGCTTGGGTGTTTCTTTTTTAACAGGAGGACAACCATTGTTAACTGCATCTCCAACAACACCGGGGCATTTGTCATCAGCATCTATCACACCATCACCATCTGTATCTGCTGCACAACCCGAAGCATCTACTTTAATGCCCATTTGAGTACCCGGACATTTATCATCAGCATCCACCACACCATCTCTATCTGTATCTGCTGCACAACCCATTGCATCTACTTTAACACCTCTTGCTGTAGACGGGCATTTATCATTGGCATCCTGCACTCCATCACCATCTGTATCGGGGCAACCGTTAAACATATCTAATCCTTTAGCATTAGGACATTTATCTTTTGAATCTTCTACACCATCACCATCACTATCGGGGCATCCTTTAAATCGGGCAAGACCGGGAACATCTATACATACATCGTCATTATCACTTACACCATCTTTATCTTTATCCTGGCAACCATTCATTCCTGCAGAACCTGGTATGGTTGGACACTTATCTAAATAATCAACCACACCATCTTTATCTGTATCAACCGGGCATCCGGTGCCATCAACAAAAACACCTGGAGGGGTTGATGGGCATTTATCCCGTTTGTTCTTCACACCATCGCCATCCACATCATTTTTTTGTTCATATTTTGAAGGAGGAGGCGTTTTAATTTGAGCCATCATCGGTGAGCAGGAGAGGATAAAAAACAAAACAGGAAAAAATGCTTGTAGGTTTTTGAAATTCATACCGGTAATTTTAAGAACCATTGAGGAATCTAGTTTATCTACACAAAGATTGATATATAGCAACCAAAGTTGTTATACAACTATAATAAAGAGTTATAAAATTCACATCTTTTTTCTGGCTTATTTAACAACTGGTTTTTTCTTTCTTGGAAGCTTTAATAGGGGATCTGCTGTGTCTCCCATCAGAAAACCGAGTGGTTTTAAGGGTTCAATACGATCAAAAATGAGTTTCAGAATGGCCGTAATAGGTATGGACAAGAACATACCCGGAATACCCCATACAGCAGCACCGGCAATGACTGCAAGGAGTGAAATAAATGCATTGAGTTTTACTTTCGATCCTATTATTTTAGGAACAATATAATTATTGTCAATAAACTGTATTAAGGTGTAGGCCGATAGAACATATAAAACATGAACGGGAGATTTGGTCACTAATGCAATGATGCTGAATAACAGCATGGCAATTAATCCTCCTACATATGGAATGATGTTAAGAAGCGCCCCCGCAATGCCAAGTAGGATGGCATAATCAATACCTATAATCAAAAGACCCACTGCATTCATAACAGCAATGATCACAAATTCTAAAAATAAACCCACAAGATAACTTTGTATAATGGATTTTGTTTCGGTGAGTATCTCCGTTACATTTTCATTATGACCCACACCAAATAATTTATGTATAAACTCAATAATGTGGGCCTGGTAAAACAAAAACATGAAAATATATACCGGTGTAAGAAAGGTAGTTGCCAGTACGGCGCCCAATGTAGTAATAGTGGTTCCAATAACTGAGTTGCTGTTATCCAGAAACTCATTTTTGGTATCAGTGATCCAGGAGTTTATTTTATGCTGGCTGATATTAAAATAACCCGAAACCCATTTTACGCATTTCTGCAATAGTTGTTCAAACTTATCTGTGAGTTGTGGCAATGCATCAATGAGAATGCTTGTTTGGGAAGATAGCAAGATTGCAATACCTGCAAAAATGAGAATAGACAAAAGGAGAACAGAAGTAATGGCAACAGCCCGGTTCATTTTTTTCTTAACCAAAAAATGAACAACCGGGCTGATGAGGATAGCAATGATGCCGGCATAGATCACAGGAAGAAGAATATCCTGTGCAGTGGACAACATGCTTATTAAAACATACAAGCCAATTAAAAGAAGTACCGCTTTAGCGTAAAACGGAAATTTAATAGTGCTGTTATTCATTTATTTTTCAGGAGCAAGTTCTAGTCAGATGCATGATGACCGTTTCCATTCAAATTGTCATGTGGCTTGTACCTGATTTTACTTAATAATTTGCTGCCTACTGATTTGATAACCTCAGGATTTTTTGCAACGATATTTGTAACACCCAGCATAAGCAAATTTCCAAAAACCCTTCCCACAGGGGTTCTTGTAACTCCCTTGAACAATTGTTTTAAAACAAAGCCTGCTGTAAGACCAACTGAAGTATTTACAATCTTATCTTTTATGTCTTCAGAACGAACAGCCTGCTTCAACGTATTTTTAAGAATATTGATCGGCTGCATACTGCTGTAAGCAACATGAAACTGTTCCTTGAGCAACTTTCCTTCATCGGCCTGTTTCCTTTCCAGGTCCAGAATAGCATTTCTGAGATCGGTGTCTGAATTAATGTTATCCATATGCAATAATTATTGAAGGGCTTGTTTAATGAAAAAACTGCTGATGGGTTTTTTGATCCACTTGTGGAGAAACATATTCAATAAAATGCCAGCAAAAAGGTAAAATCCTGCAACTATAAAAAAGCCGTAATACATTTTACCCAGCAATTCACCCAGCCATATAGCTAAGCCAATATTCAGTATAAGCACAAATAAAGAGATCATGACAATTACACTTATTCTTGATAAGAAAGAGGTAGCTACATGAATTGTTGTTTCTAACACTTTGAGTTTTGAAAGTTCGTAGGTAGTTTTTCCATACGCTTCAATTCTCTCAACTAATGTTTCAATTTGGCTGGTAGGTTGTTCCATGTTATTTTTTGCAGTTTAATCCCTGCAATATATTATTGCAGGGTAGAGGTTGCCATTAAAGTTTGGGGGAATGTTTACGACTTACATTTTTGAGCCGGCCGAATCCATCACATCATCCATTCTTTGCTTTCCTTTATCCAACATATTAGAGGCTTCTTTTTTTACTGCTTCTCCTTTTTCAGTAAGACTATCAATAAAATTGTTGAATTTTTCACCTAATTCATCAGCATACTCAGAACCTTTCCTGGAAATAGTTCTCCTGGTTTCTGTTCCTTTATCCGGGGCAAATAAAATTCCTAATGCCGCACCTGCAGCAACGCCTGCTAACAGACCTAATAATACTTTTCCTGAGCTCATATGTTTGTGTTTTAAAAAATGAAAAATTAGAATAGCACCGTAAAGATGATTTGGTTTGGATGGATTATTGTTATAATAAAATGATATTTTGTTATATTATTCACACATTTTATATATTATGATGAGTAGATTTTGTTTAATAAATTTTATTCATGCCGGGTTGTAAAGTAAATGCTCTTTTAATGACAAAACGTTTTCTTCTAAGCTTTTGTTTTTCCGCTATATATTTTTCTACTGTTAATCTCGCCATGAGATAACTTACTGTTGATTCTGCACCCTGGTTAAGGTTCACATTATTTTCTTCAAGTCCATCATAACATCCACCCGTACAGGGATTGTAAATAACCTGGTGCAAATGATTGTTGCCTAAAAACCATGTAAAAGATGTTTCCATTTTATGCAGGTAACCCACATGTTTAAATTCATTGTAGAATTTACTCAAGGCAAGAATGGTATAAGCTACATCAATGGGCTGCTCACCTCCAATTGGCAGCGGAATGAGCTCTTTTCCTTTATGCAACCATGTTTTATTAGATACTACCTGAATGATTTTATCTCCAAAGATCTTGGACAAAAGAAAATCAAAAGATGATTTAGCAATTTCTTTATACGATTGTTCACCTGTTGCCAGCCAGGCGCATAACATTGCTTCAGGTAAAATACTGTTGGCGTACGTAAGATAACTTTCAAACCATTTCCATTCCTTGTCTGCCTCGTGCCTGTACATTTGCACTAACCTGTTTGCCATTTGTATGATTAACGACACGTTTAATTCAGACGTAAACTTTGTATTGGAATAGTACAATCCCTTAATGATAAAGGCCATTGCCCTTGTTGAATGAATTTTATCCACATTCAACAAAGCGCTGTTTAATGTTGACACTGCAACAGCCGTCATTGTTGTTGGCAGCCGGTCACTCATTGAAATAAGGTAACCCAATGCCCAGATAGCCCTTCCATTGGCATCTGCAAGATTACAGGTGGTATTTTGATGAGTAAATTGTTTTTGTTCATTTACATAATTCAGGAAAGTTCCATCGGGTTGTAAACAGTATTTAATAAAATTTAAGTAAGTGAGAATATATTGTACATCTGATTCATCATTTGTTAATTCATAATGCTGGCAGATGGCTATCATTGCCCTTGCATTATCATCCAATGTATAACCTGAATTAATATCAGGCTGGTTGATTTTTGAAAACTGGATCATCCCTAAGTCAGTTGTGAGTTTCCTGATGTGATCAAGATTAATGGCAGGTTTGGTATAATGCAGTGATAACGGAACAGCACCTGTTTTTTCAAATAACATGGTATGTGCAATGGCAGCATTCTCCCATGCAGTTGATGCCATCCTGTGTAATCCTGATAAGCTGATATTTTTTCTTTTCTCTTCATTTTTCAATAAATCGTTTACTGCTTTTGATAATTGGTTGGAGTTGCCAAAATCAAAAATAATTCCTGCATCTTTCTGTAATACTTCAATAGCATGTGGAATGGGCGTAGAAATAACAGGACAGCCGCAACTGATTGCGTATGAAAATGTTCCGCTTACTGCCTGGTTGGGATCCCTGGAAGTGAATAAATATATATCAGTGAGCTGTAAATATTCAAGCAGGTTGGGGAGGGGCAAAAAGGAATTAATGAATTTCACATAGGGTTGTAATTTCAGCGATGCAACTCTTGCTTCCAGCAGCTCCCGGTATTTTTCTCCCTCCCGTTTTATTACCGAAGGATGTGTTTTTCCAATGATCAGGAACAGTATATCAGGATTCTTTTTAATGATCGCCGGTAATGCATCCAGTGTGGTTTCAATACTTTTTCCCACACTTAATAAGCCAAATGTAGAGAGCACTTTTTTTCCTGTAAGCTGATATTTCTGTTTCAGCAGTTCCTTATCTGAATGTGGCACCAGGTGAGTGCCATGCGGAATGACGGTAATTTTTTCGTTTGGTATTCCATAATCATTGATCAGGATATTGGCCGATGAATGGGTCATTACAATGATTGATTCAGAAACACCCGCTATTTCCTTCACTTTTACTTTCAGTAATTCATCAGGATGGGGTAAAACGGTATGAAATACTATTGCAACCGGTTTGTTGAGTGCCAACAGGAACTGTTTAAAATCAGGTTCTCTTTTTTCAAAAAAACCAAACTCATGCTGAATCAATACCATTCTGATAGCTGCATTGCTGTTGATGTTTTCAGCTAATTGAATAAATGCAGTTGGTTCATCTGTATTAAGACGGTATTTAATTTCTTCGGTATAAACAGGTTGTTCATTTTCTGATTCCAGCGCACAGATACTGATTGTAAAAGAATGGTTGAATTTTTTATTCAATGCTTTTATTAAATCCTGAGAATATGTGGCTATGCCACATTCCCTTGGAGGGTAGGAAGTGATGAACAGGATTTCAGGAACCAATTGAACAGGCCCTGATTGATGTTGTTTAATAATCCATGACGAAAAATTATTTTCTCGTCGGTTAACCGGTAAGGAGTTTTCAGTTCTTATTTTAGTGATCATTGTTTAACGTATTGGTTAGAAAAAAAATAGTTCAGCTACTTGCATAAACGCATTGGCTCCAGCCATCAGGCAGTACTTGGAACTGCCTGTTGTTTATTAATAACAGTATCTCCGGGGGAAAATGGTGTTGCTTGATCTATATTGGATACCAGTTCTTTTAACAGTTCCGATAAGCTCAAGGAAGCACAAGCAATATGCTCATCAGCAGCACCATAATAAATATAAAGCATGTCTTCAAGTACAACAGCACCGGTAGGGAAACAAACATTATTTACTTCCCCCACCAACTCCCAATCATATTCGGGTTTAAACAATGCATAAGGAAGCCGTGCAATTTCTTTTTGAGGGTTATCAAGATCAAGCAATGCTGCACAGGCCGAATAAACAAAACCATTTACAGTGTCATGCACACCATGATAAATCAACAGCCAACCTGCTTCTGTTTCAATAGGAGGGCAGCCCCCACCTATATAACTTACCTCATGGTCATACTTAGGACACAGTACAATATTATCAGTGAAATGCAGAAAATAATTTTGCCAGAATTCTGTTGTGAGTTCCTGCAAATGTTTAACAGCAACAAGTTGAATATCGGGCCTTACCCGATGCAGGAAGTGAAGTTTGCCGTTGATTCTGCGTGGAAAGAAAATAACATTTTTATCCCAGAGCAATACCTTTTTTCCCTGTTTTTCTATCATTTGTTCATGCTCATTATAACGGAGATATTTTTCATTCAGCTTACCCTTTGATCCTGCAAGATGGTTGAACTCAACATAGGTGATCTGTGGCACAATCAACCCGCATTTATTCCATTGCAGTAAATCTTTTGAAACAGCCAAAGCGCCCAATGCATTAACGCCATCATAGGCGGTATAGGTAAGATAAAACAGGTCTTCAATTTTGGTAATCCTTGGGTCTTCTACTCCATGCGATTCATAATCTGCTTGCGGAAATAATACCGGTGTATCACGCCTTTCAACTATCTCCATTGGATTTTTTAACCGGCAATAACCAATGCTTGAATAGTTTCCTATACTCACTGCCCTGTAAAAAAGATGGATCTCGCCATTTTCTCTGATGGCTGCAGGATTTAAAACGCCTTCATTCTCAAAACCAAGCAAGGTTTTATTTAGCAGCACACCTTCTTTTTTAATTGCTATCATGATTCATATGAGGTATTTAAAGAACGATTTCAAATTCTAAGACAAATACAGAAGTGATGAACAAGGGTTGAAGGCTTGTAAAGTTGAATGACTTTAAAAGAAACCTATTGTAAAACCTTTTAAATAAATTGCAATATTCACATATCCGACCTGATGAATCAATTTGTAAACTTTCCCGTTTAAATGATTTGAGCTTTCAACGTTCCTGCTTTTTGCACAGAAACTGCAAGCAATGGGTTGTTTACGGGAGTAGGAAATGTGGTTGAAGAGTTTTTGAGAAGCAGGCTATTGCTTATTTAACAATTCTGTTTCTTCAGCGTTCAGTTAGTAGGAAGAATCACTTACGTGAAGCTGTTCTCTGCTGTGAGTTCAAAATGTTTTTTAGCAGGTTTCAAAAAAGGTTTTCCGGGGATGGAGGGCTTCCTTTTCACAATCAATGAAAGTGTATGCAGAATTATATTTTTGAACAATTCAAATTCCGAAGGTTTCCGGATGAAATACATTGTTCCTTTCTCGTACATGAGATTGACCAATTATGGCCTTACTGATTTGGAATATAATACAACGGGTGGGTTTTTTAGTTTGTTGTTTTGTTTTATCTCCATTAAACAATCAAACCCATTTTTACTGTTGATGTTCAGGTGGAGGAAAAGGATATGTGGGGGGCAGGTGTGTTTCCCTGGAGTAAACTACTCAAGTTCAGGTAGTACTTTTTTCAACGAATTTTGTATAGTTTGTTTTAATGTTTCAAGATTATCCGGCTTTCGTATAAAATCATGGGCGCCCATTTTATTGAGGGTATTTTTGAGGTTATATTCAAAATCAGGAGTGTGTGTAAAAGAAGTACTGTACATCACAACAGGCAGTGCTTTCAGTCTTTCATTTTCCTTTATTTCAGCTAAACATTCAAAGCCTGTCATAAGGTTCATACTCAAATCAAGAAAAAGTACATCAGGAAGATTTTGTGCATGTTCATTCAGATATTCCATCAGGTTTTTTCCGTTGTTTACAGTTACCAGTTGAGTGGGAAGAGATATTTCCTCTAATGCCCTGGCAAAGAAGTAGCGATCGTCCATGTCATCGTCCGCCAGTAATATATTTAATGTGTTATGCTCCTGATTAGCGTCCATCATTTACATTAAAAATGGTGTTGATTATTTTCATTGTTCTCATCGATTTAACCTTGTTTTTCACTGAAAAGGTAAATCGATTTGTCTGCTTTTGATTGTTGAATTTTATAAATTGTTTACAGAATTCACACATATGCGTAAGTTGGTAATCATGAATGATAGCAGGAGATAAGGGAATATATCAACTACAAAAATTACATTTTCGACATGTACCAGTTGAGTGTTTTCTCCATTTTCCTGAAGCTGAAAATGGTGGTGATTATTTTCTGCAACCGAACAAAGGATGTTTCACTTTTAACTACATAATCAAATGCCTTGTGGTGCATACAGTTGATGGCCACCTCAATTTTATCCTGAGAGGAGAGCATCACAACAGGAATATCTGGGTTCAGGGCTTTTATCTGATCCAGCGTTTCAATACCGTTCATTGCTTTGGCATCAATGCCATCGAGATGGTAATCTAAAATAATGACATCCGGTTTTTTGGTAAGATGCTCCAGGCAAAGTTCACCTGTTACAAAAGTTTCTACATCAAAATCTGCATTGTTCAGGAACTCAATTTGCAATGATTTTAAAAACAAAGCGTCATCATCAACAAGGAAGAGTTTTATTTTTGTGTCGTTATTCATTCGTTCGCATTTATTAAAGGTTCATAAGCCTTATTGTATGTAAAATATGATGCAACCTGCTGAAAGGCATCATCATCAACAAGAAACACTTTTAATTTAGGTTGGTTCTTCATTTTTATCCTCTTTTAATTGAACTAACACTGCTGTTAATTCCGTTATAACCTGTTGCAGCATCATTTCTGTTTGTGCAATTATTTCAGCTATTGCAGGTTCTTCCATGCCTTCACTATTGACATCTGTCTCAACTGCATGCACAACCGTTTCTTTTTTCAGCCGTGCATAATCCTGTATTTGTTTGGCCATTGATTCGTAACGTGCATCAATACCCATGATGGAAAAAGACGGAATCATTTTATGCGCTGCTGCATATAATAACTCCCAGTCTTTGTTTTCAAGACTTTCTTTCATAGATTGAACCAATGGAGGTGTTTGATCGAGGTAAATGGAAATCATTTCACCTATCAGGGCACTGTTTGATTTTGTATGCTGGTATAAATAACTAAGATTAATATAACTCATCTCTTTATCTGCAACAGGTTGCTGTTCTTTTTTTACCTTTTTTTCAAAAGGGGTTCTTTTTTTTACGAGCCCTATTATTTTGTTATACAATAATTTTTCATCAACGGGTTTGGCTATATAATCATTCATACCCGCTTCTTTGCATTTGGCCAGGTCTACAGTGGTTACATCGGCCGTTAAAGCAATGATGGGAATTTTAGAATGAAGGGTTTGCCGGATATAATTGGTTGCTTCAAATCCATTCATCTCGGGCATTTGCAGATCCATTAAAATAATATCGTAGGTTTTATGCTCCATTTTTTCAATAGCAATCTTTCCATTGGCCGCAATATCTCTTTCAAATCCAAACTCATCCAAAATGGTTTTCATGAGCAATTGATTGAGTGACATGTCCTCCACCACCAATACTTTTATATTTTCAATGTCGCTGCTCAATTCCAACAGCTCTGCATCTACTGCTACCAGTTGAGTTGTTTTTTGAAAACTCAATGTAAAAATGAAAGTGGTGCCTTCATTTAGTTTACTCTTTACATCAATATGGCCTCCCTGCGATTCTACCAGTTGCTTTACAATAGATAGTCCTAAGCCTGTGCCACCATACAACCTGGAGGTTTCACTTGAAGCCTGTTGAAAATTCTGGAACACCAATGCTTTTTTATCTTCAGGAATGCCAATGCCTGTATCACTAACGGTAAATTCAATCTTTACTTTTTCATCATCTTCTTCCAGTAAAAGAGCACTTACTGCAATGCTCCCTTTTTGTGTAAACTTTACCGCATTACTCACCAGGTTTAAGATGATCTGGTGCAGGCGCACGGGGTCGCCCAACAGAACATCGGGAATCCGGTCATCATATACTTTCAGCAGCTCTAAGTTCTTTTCCTGGATGGATGTTTCAAACAAATGGATCATTGCCGTAATAGAAGAGGAAATCTTAAACGGAATTTGTTCAAAGGTCATTTTACCGGCATCCACTTTTGCCAGGTCGAGTATATCGTTAATGAGTACAATTAATGAATTGCCGCTGACTTTAATAGCATTTAAATATTCTCTTTGTTTGAATGTAAGATCCGTTTTTAAAATCACTTTTGTAAACCCAATGATGGCATTCATGGGTGTACGAATTTCATGACTCATATTACTTAAAAATTGTTGCTTGGCCGTTGCCGCATCTTCTGCACGATGCGATGCTTCTTCCGCTTTTTGTTTTGCATCTTCTGCAATGAGTGTGGCCATTTCTGCCAATACGATGGCTTCACTCAATTCTTTTGCCGCTCTTTGTTCTTCCGTTACATCACGGGCAACAAGTACAACGCCCATTACATCATTATTATAATTTTTATAGACTGATCCGTTCATCAGTACATCGGTCAGTTTGCCATCTAAATGCTTTAAGGTAAGGGGAGAGTTGATGATGGAACCTTTTTCAAATACATGCTCATATACTTCCCGGGCTTTATGCGGTTCAGTAAAATATTCAAAGAAGTTGGTATCAGAAAGGTTTTCACGGGATACGCCGGTGAAATGGACTGTAGCCTGGTTCATATCTGTGATCTTACCCTCCGGGTTGATGGTAATTAAGGGGTCAAGGCTGGCTTCAATTAAACTACGTGAATATTCTGTGAGCAATTTTTCATTAGCAATAATTAATTCCTGGTGTTTTATCTCAAGTTCATTGTTAACCCTGGCTAATTGATG
>JBKJNM010000125.1:0-26098 GCA_046593655.1 Lacibacter sp.
CATGAAAAAATGGAAAAACATGTAAAAGCAACACATCCTATAAATCATACACCAAAACCTGTTAAACATTAATTTTAAAATTATTTAATTTAACATTTGTATTTTTTGTTAATAATAAGCTCCTTAGTTTTAAGGGGCTTATTATTTTTAGTGGCTGACCTATTTATAAAGACAATTCGTTATTCATTAATTTTACATAATCGTTTTTTATGCAAAAACCATATATACAATTTTTATCAATTCTGTTAAGCTCCTTTTTCTTTTGTAACATTCCTCATTTTTTAGCTGCTCAAGACAAGGTTACTGTATGGACCCCCGAAGAACAAAGAGAACTATTCAACTACTGCGAAAAGCAAGCGCTAATAGATCAGCAGCATGTAGCTTCGGATAAAGTGGATGCCATTGGTCAGATTCAATATTGGGCCATTTTGCAAAAACAAAAAATTCAGGATAATACCAATGATACATTCAGCACCGCTAAAGAGGTAGACGAATCGGTGATAAAAAAATACAAAGCGCTCGGACTATCTGGCGATCAAATGAAATACCTTTCAGACAAATTAATAACTGGTGAATCATATGTACCCTGTGCATTAATTATGTTGATTTATAACCCAGCGTATGATACTATGGGTAAACCTCAAATGATACAACTTTTCAAAACAAAATTTAGGAAACAATTGGTAGATAAGATACCAGTAAATGGCAGACAGGCCGATCAATTGATTGATGCAGAAGTATGGCTACAGAAAGAAGCACAAATAATTTCTATGATTCCAAAAAGTGATTTTAATCGTATTAGAAAAACTGTTGAAATGAATCGGATGATGGAACGTAAATACAAATTGATGGATCTTACAGACCAACAAAAAGATGCATCTATTGCTTTTTTTAGGCAGAATTTATAAATTATACTTTCATGAAATTTACAACTGCCTCATCAACTGCTAGAATTCCTTTTATTCATAACCGTTTATTGCAATTCTACAGCTTAGTATTTTTTATTTGTTGGATCAATACATTTTTACATACTCCTAATCGTGCTAACTGGTTTACAGAAAATACATTAACGTTTCTCTTTCTTTTATTACTTACTGTGAGTCATAAAAAATTTAAGTTCAGTGATTTAAGTTACACTATGATGACTATTTATATTTTATTACATATTTATGGTGCTGAATATACTTATGCAGAAAATCCATTTGGATATTGGTTGAAAGATGCATTGCATTTGAACAGAAACCATTACGATAGGATTGTTCATTGCAGTTTTGGTTTACTCCTAACCTACCCGATGCGCGATTATTTTAAAAATCATTTTCAATGGCCGAACTGGGTTTGCTGGGTATTGCCCTGTGAAATTACTTTATCATTCAGTGCTATGTATGAATTATTAGAGTGGCTAGTGGCTGATATTTTTTTCCCATCCGAAGGGGATGCTTATTTAGGCACACAAGGCGATATTTGGGATGCCCAAAAAGATATGGGAATAGCATTTACAGGATCTGTTACTGCAATGATTGTAATTAGTTTGATTCGAATATTTTATTATCAAAAAAATGCTTTAAAAAAGAGCTGAAAATAAAAGCCATTAAACTATATTTATTTTTTTATGAAGCCACTCTTTTTTCTTTTTGCTGTTGGATTGATTTGCACTTTACAGTCAGCAACTTCATCTATTACGATACAACAGAAGGTCGATTCGATTTATACCTATCAAAAAAAATCTTACGATGGCATTGGTAAATATTATTTAGGTAGAGAAATATCTTATGTAATGGGCGCTACAGGAAGTGATTGGCTGGAGAGAGATACCCGACAAGCAGAAGAGAATACAAAGCTTGCCATACAGAAAATGAATTTGCCCATGAATGCAGTAGTGGCTGATATTGGTGCAGGAACTGGGTATTATAGTTTTAAAATTGCGCAAAAAGTTCCTAAAGGAAAAGTATATGCGGTAGATGTACAAGACGAGTTATTAGACTATTTATCTCAAAAAAAAGAAGCTATTACCGATTCGGTTATTACCGTTGTTAAAGGGTCTGAACAAAACGCCAATTTACCCACCAATAGTATTGATCTAGCTATTATGGTAGATGTTTATCATGAACTTGCATTTCCGCACGAAATGTTGCAATCAATAAAAAAAGCATTAAAAAAAGACGGTCAAATTTTATTGATAGAATACCGCGGCGAAGACCCTACTATTGCAATCAAGGCTTTACATAAAACCACCGTGGATCAATTAAAAAAAGAATTGGCAGCCAATGGATTTGAATTGAGTTACAAGGGAGATTTTTTACCTATTCAACATTTTTTGTTGTTTAGAAAGCGATAGCGATTTATTTATTACTAAGCAATCTTTAACCAAAAGACTGCTATTTTTATACTGATAGATCATTGCTGATAAAAGTGTATTTATTACAGTTTGCTTTAAAATCTCCAATAGTCATAGCTTCCTTATTCCTGATTTTTTCAAATTTACTATTTACTTGTCAAGCGTTTTAACGAACTTAAGATGCAACCAAAAAGTGCTATAGAATTTCTTTGTAAATGCTTGCCATTTTGTTTGTTTTTTTATTTGGTTATAAATCGTTTTGTTACTCTCCCGCTGCAGAAGGGTTTACCGGTGATTTTTTTTCAATGCAAAACTATGGGGGTAAAAGAGGGGTTGGGGGTTGCAAGGGGTTGTACAACCCCCAATAACTTATTGATAATCAGTTTACTAGTTCCAAAAAATAGGTGTTTTTAGGGGTTGAGCGAGGATTTATTCGTACATTGTTCGTCTTTCGGAGGTACCAAGCCATACGCAGCGCGGGTTGTAAGCAGGTTGGGACGAACAAAGTATGAAGGAAACAGCAAGGAGGGACAGTGGAAATAACAACTTTATAGCTGGTTTTTTTAAATGATAAGAAATATATCTTCCTTTATGTTTACATGAGATCAAAGAATTGGGCATTTAAAGCGTATTTAAAAACCTTCCGCTAAAGAAATTTCTTAATTATTGTCACAATTGGCAATATGAATTTTCTGCAGGGTTTTAAAAAGTAAAATGACCAATTATACATCCTTAATGTTCAATTATTCGTTTATACTTAAAATAATATTATGAGACGTTTATTTATTCTAAATACTGCTTTTGCATTTTTATTTATTTACTGCGGCAACACCCAAACAAATAAAAAAATTGCTATGAAGGATAGTATGCCCGAAATAAGCATTCAGGAATCTGATTATCCTATGCAACTAACTGATATAGAATGGAAAGAAAAGCTAACTCCCCAACAATATAATATTCTGAGGGAAAAAGGGACAGAGCCTTCTGGCTCGGGCAAATATGATCACTTTTATGAAAAAGGAACTTATTATTCTGCTGCGTCTTTACAACCGGTTTTCAGTTCTTCAACAAAATTTGATTCCAAAACAGGATGGCCAAGCTTTTTTGATGTTATTAGTAAGG
This sequence comes from Lacibacter sp., assembly GCA_046593655.1. Lineage (GTDB taxonomy): Bacteria > Bacteroidota > Bacteroidia > Chitinophagales > Chitinophagaceae > Lacibacter. The sequence goes on from JBKJNM010000125.1 coordinate 3,461, forward strand.
ATGCGGTAAAAATTGTACAGGATAACAGTGAAGGAATGGTTAGAGGCGAAGTGGTGGATAGTAAAAGTGGATCGCATCTTGGTCATTTATTTGATGACGGTCCTTCCCCGACCGGCAAGCGTTATTGTATGAATTCGGCTGCGCTTATTTTTGTTCCGGAAGGAGGCAAGCCCCCAACCAGTTCAAAATAATTGAATGGTAAAATTTTAATCATCAATCATGAAAAAAATTATCTTATCATTAATATCCTTCTTAATGATTTTCAGTATGGTATCATGCCAGGCTCAAAATCAAAAAAGAGTAAAACAAAAAAAGCAGGTAAAAGATTTATCAAAATTTAGCCAGGCCACATTTGCATCAGGCTGCTTCTGGTGTGTGGAGGCGGTGTTTGAAAGCATTAAAGGTGTAGTAGAGGCTGAATCGGGATATTCCGGTGGTGTTGAATCTAGTCCAACTTATGAGCAGGTAAGTGCACATGGAACAAAACATGCAGAAACTGTTCAGGTATATTATGATCCTTCAATAATATCATACCTAACCTTACTTAAAGTTTATTTTGCTTCCCAAAATCCTACCCAGGTAAACGGGCAGGGGCCTGATAAAGGGGAATCTTACCGGTCAATAATTTTTTACAGAACTGCAAATGAAAAAATGCAGTCTGAAAAATATATTTTGGAGTTACAAAAAAAATATAAAGAACCTATAGCCGCTGAATTACTGCCCTTTAAAAAGTTTTGGTTAGGGGAGGATTATCACCAGAATTATGTAAATAGAAATCCAACCGCTCGTTATGTACAAAATGAGAGTATTCCACGCATTAAGCGTTTTCAAAACCAATATCCTGAACTCATAAAACCCGATCATAAGTTTTAATGTCCTTTATAAAATTTAATAGTACAAAAAAATGAAAAACATATTACTTTCTAAAATCTGTCTTTTTATCACGGTGGTTTGCTTTTCCCAAAAAGTACCTTCACATCAGCAATGGGATAATTTACTTAAAAAACATGTCAATGCTTCGGGCATGGTTAATTATAAAGGCTTTCAAAAGGATAAACCCGTTTTCGATGCTTATTTGAAATTATTAAGTGACAATGCTCCACAAAGCAACTGGAGCCAAAACGACCAAAAAGCATTTTGGATTAATGCTTACAATGCTTTCACGGTTTCTTTAATCCTTCAAAAATATCCCGTAAAAAGCATCAAAGATATTGCCGGTAAAGTATATAAAATAAATACACCCTGGGATATTAAATTTATTACTATTGGTGGAAAAAGTTATGATCTTAATATGATAGAGCATGGCATATTACGTAAAAAATTTGATGACCCCAGGATACATTTTGCCTTGGTGTGTGCTGCAATGTCTTGCCCAAGATTACGCAACGAAGCCTATATCGGTGCTAAGCTTGATGCGCAGCTTGAAGATGCAGGCAGGGAGTTTTTAAATGATAAGTCAAAAAATAATATTACTTCAACCAAAGCCGAATTATCGAAATACTTTTCCTGGTATAAAGGAGATTTTACAAAAAAAGGTTCTCTTGCGGATTTTATTAATAAATATGCTCAAACAAAAATTACAGCTAATACTAAAATAAGCTCGCTTGATTACAACTGGAGCCTGAATGAACAGAAATAATTCTGTTTTATATATAAATAGGTGATTACCACGACCCCAAAATCATTTGGCCAAAGTTTAAAGCAGAAAAAGTTAACTTCCTGCCGCAATTAGTTTCTAAGAACTTATTATAGACCAGGTAAGATCAAATTTAAACAATGCCTCAACACATCGTCATCATAGGGAACGGAATTGCAGGTATTACCTGTGCAAGAAATACCCGTAAGCAAAGCAATCATAACATCACCGTAATTTCTTCTGAAACTGAACATTTTTATTCACGTACCGCCCTCATGTACATTTATATGGGGCACATGAAATACGAACATACCAAGCCTTATGAAGATTGGTTTTGGGAGAAGAATCGTATACAGCTGGTAAAAGATCATGTTACTTCAATTGATGTAAAAAGTAAAAAACTTTTGTTACAAAAAGGGTCTTCTATAAGTTTTGATAAGCTGGTAATTGCTATAGGTTCCGTTTCTAACAAACCAGATTTCATTGGAATAAGTTTAAACGGTGTGCAAGGTTTATATGGCATAACCGATCTGGAGTTGATGAATGAAAATACAAAAGGAATTAATAGTGCAGTGGTGATCGGCGGCGGTTTAATTGGCATTGAAATGACAGAAATGTTGCTTTCTAGAAATATTCATGTAACTTTTTTAATTCGGGAAAATGCATACTGGGACAATATTCTGCCGAAGGAAGAAGCAGAATTGATTTCACACCACATTAAAGAACATCATGTTGATTTAAGAACTGCAACAGAATTAAGAGAAATAAAAGGTGATGGAAAAGTAACCTCCATCATCACGAATAAAGGAGAAGAAATTGTTTGTGAATTTGTAGGTGTAACCGTTGGTGTTAGCCCTAACATTTCTATAGTAAAAAATACAGAGATAGAATCTGACAAGGGAATTTTGGTGAATGAGTTTTTTGAAACCAGTGTTCCGGATGTTTACGCTATTGGTGATTGTATTCAGCACAGAAATCCACCAATTGGCAGAAAGCCTGTAGAGCAAGTATGGTACACCGGAAGAATACATGGCGAAACTTTAGCGCAAACAATTTGTAGTAAAAGAACTGCCTACAATCCGGCACCGTGGTTTAATTCCGCCAAATTTTTTGATATTGAATACCAGACTTACGGAACCATTAATGCTAAGCCTTTAGAAAATGAAAGCTCATTTTATTGGGAACACGAAGGAGGAAAAATTTGTTTCCGTGCAGTGTATGATAAGGGTGATGAAACCCTTATTGGTTTGAATGTTTTAGGCATCAGGCTGCGGCATGAAATATGTGATAAATGGCTGCAGGAAAAAAGAAAGATTGATGATGTGATGGCAAATCTTCATGAACTTAACTTCGATCCTGAATTTTTTACACGGCATGAAAAAAATATTCTTTCGGCATATAATGGTCAAACAGGCAAAAATATAAACAGCAAAAAGAAAAAAAATCGGCTTTTTAATTAGTGAAAATATTTATTCAAAAGTTATGGCTAAAACTGTTGCAATTAATCCTTCTCTTTCACTCACAGAAGAAAGCGGGGCACAATCTGTTTATCAAAAGCTGGGTGGCATCTGTATTGCTATTGCAGTGCTTACATTGGTTGCTGCTGCTGCAGGTGCAGGACATGCATATCCGTCATTATTTTTTGCCATAATCGTTGGTATGTTTGCTCTTGGTGCCGGGGCTTATGCATTGCCTTACTTCAAGGGAACCGCAGGTATCCGAAATAACAGTATCATGTTTACAAACATGACCAACAGAGGAACGATTGCATGGATAATGGGCATTGTACTTACCGGTTTTTATATTATTATTTATTGGTACCCCTGGATGTTTGAAGGGCTGATAAGAATATTTGATCCGTTTAGTAAATTATTAACCAACCAACCGGCTAACCAGTGGTTCATGTATGGAGCTTTTTATACACTTGCTGTATTAACAATGGGTATCCGGTTTATTGGAAGAAACAGAAACAACCGCTACCAGGTAATTCGCACTTTATCTGTGATGTTTTTTCAAACAGGTTTTGGTTTTCTAATACCCATGATTCTAAAAAAATTAAATGAACCAGAATTTTATTTTTCTTATTTCTGGCCGCTCAAATACAATTACCTTTTTCCTTCCGATGTTTCATCTTTAATAAGTTCAGGACATCTTGGAGTGTTCATGGTTTTTTGGGGAGCGATGATGACATTTATTGCAACACCATTACTTACTTATAATTATGGAAAACGCTGGTATTGTTCCTGGGTATGTGGCTGCGGCGGATTAGCAGAAACTGCCGGTGATCCTTATCGCCATCTTTCTGATAAAAGTTTAAAGGCATGGAAAATTGAAAGATGGATGGTGCACAGTGTGTTAGTGTTTATCACCATTACAACCATTCTACTATGGTTAAATTCCTATTATAAAGGTGGAATATTGGGTTCAATTTCAGGCGCATTTGCGCAATGGTATGGCTTCTTTATCGGGGCAGTTTTTTCAGGCGTAATTGGTGTAGGATTTTATCCCCTAATGGGTTCAAGAGTGTGGTGCAGGTTTGGCTGTCCGATGGCTGCTATACTGGGAATATTTCAACGCTTTAAATCAAAGTTTAGAATTACTACCAATGGTGGACAATGTATTTCCTGCGGCAATTGTACAACCTATTGTGAGATGGGTATTGATGTACGTTCATATGCACAAAAAGGTCAAAACATTGTAAGGGCATCATGTGTTGGCTGCGGCATTTGTGCTTCCGTTTGTCCCAGGGGAGTTCTAAAATTAGAGAATGTAAAGGAAGAAGGCAGGGTGGATGACAATCCCATCACTATTGGTAATAACAACATATCTGTTCATTTATAAATACCTTTATATATAATCTGCCAGATGATTGAAGTATTTGTAAATATCATAGTAGTGCTGTATTCGCTTGCTATACTTTTTGTGTTGATACATTCCCTTTTTGATGCGCACCTTATTTACCATTACCTGCACTCTTATAAACAGAAAAATAAGATAAATTATTCTAAAGATTTTACCCCTGTTGTTACTATACAGCTTCCTGTTTATAATGAAATACATGTTGTTGAAAGACTAATAGATTGTGTTGCAGCGATAGATTATCCAGGAGATAAATTAGAAATACAAATATTAGATGACAGCACCGATGAAACATCTGAAATCATTTCCCGAAAAGTTGCTTTACTAAAACAGCAAAATATTTCAGTACAACACATTCAAAGAAAAGGCCGTGATGGGTTTAAGGGAGGTGCGTTAAAGCATGGACTTAATCTTGCAAAGGGAGAATTCTTCGCTGTGTTTGATGCCGATTTTCTTCCGTCAAAAGATTTTTTGAAACGCACTATTCCTTTTTTTATAGAGCCCTCTATTGGTATGGTTCAAACGAAGTGGGGACACATTAACAAGGATACTTCGCTTTTAGCTAACTTACAGGCAATAGCACTGGATGGTCATTTCAGTGTAGAGCAGCAAGGCAGAAATGCTGCAGGTTATTTCATCAACTTTAATGGTACCGCCGGTGTATGGCGTAAACAAGCCATACTGGATGCGGGCAACTGGCAATCTGATACGTTAACTGAAGATTTTGATTTGAGTTACCGGGCACAAATGAAAGGCTGGCAATTTAAATATCTGGAAGATTTTATTACTCCGGCAGAACTACCCCCCTTTGTAAGTGCGTTAAAATCGCAACAATTCCGCTGGACGAAAGGCGGCGCTGAAACATCAAGGAAAAATATGAAGACTTTATTTTCTTCAAAACTTTCATTGCCGGTAAAATTGCATGGTGCCTTTCATCTAATTTACAGTTTTGGTTTTATCAGCATCATTATCTATACTTTGCTTTCCGTGCCTTTGCTTTTTGTAAAAGAATTTTTCCCGGATTATAACCTGCTGTTTAAAATTTCAAGCCTTATCGGAATTAGTTTTATTATTTACATGCTGCATTATTTTATTTCTTATTTCAACAATACTAAAGGAAGTGTGATGCAAAAAGTTACGGGTTTCATTTTTAGGTTCCCGCTTTTTGTTTCATTGTTTATCGGGCTTTCCTTAAGCAATGCCATTGGTATAATGCAGGGATATTTAGGGATCAAGTCAGGGTTTGTTCGTACACCAAAATTTAATGCTGTTAATAAAACAAACAAAACAATTAATAGCAGATACATTCATAGAAAGATCACCTGGTTAAATATTACTGAGGGCATATTGATCTTATATTTTTTATTTGGAGTAATACAATCTTTGTATTTTAAAAACTATGCAAGCCTTCCCTTATTGTTGATGGCGCTTACAGGCTTTTCAATGATATTTATTTTAAGCTTTAAAGAATGGAGACAAAAAGCATTCGTAATATTTCATGAATAAAGAACCAAAAATAGTTGTCATCATTCCTGCCTACAATGAAGAAAACTCAGTTGCAAAAGTGGTGAATGATATTCCGCCCGGCTTGGTAGATGAAGTGATCGTTGTAAATAATAATTCAAATGATGATACAGATATGAATGCACGAAATGCAGGTGCAACCGTGCTTCACGAAAAACGTCGGGGGTATGGCTTCGCATGCCTTAAAGGAATTGAATATATTAAACAGTTGCAGCAAGTTCCGGATATTGTAGTTTTTATTGATGCTGACTATTCCGATCTTCCTGAAGAAATGCCATTGCTTCTGCAACCAATTATAAATGGTATGGATATGGTAATTGGATCAAGAGCATTGGGAAAAAAAGAAAAGGGATCAATGACAGTTCCACAGGTATTTGGTAACTGGCTGGCGACAAGATTATTAAAAATTATTTATAAGATTCGTTATACAGATCTTGGACCTTTCAGAGCTATTCGTTATGATAAATTGCTGGACATAAATATGAAGGACACTACTTACGGGTGGACAGTGGAGATGCAGCTTAAAGCAGCGAAACTAAAAATGAAGATCATAGAAGTTCCGGTAAGTTATCGCAAGCGAATTGGACAATCAAAAATAAGCGGCACAGTAAAAGGTACTGTGCTGGCTGGTTATAAGATCATTACTACTATTTTCAAACATGTTTAATATGGTTAAAAATTATTTAATTCTGTTTGTATTATTTGTTTTATTCTCTTGTAAATCAACTATTGAACCACCCACCGAACAATTTAAACAAAAATGGTATGCAGGCAAAGCAGAATTGTCCAGTTTCAGTTTGCAACAGGCCCGCTATGGTGAATTGAGAAAAGGCGAAGCTGTTCTCATTTTTGTAACAGAAGATTTTTCAACTGATAAAATTGTGAAGCTGGATGAACCGGATAAATCCAATGATAAAGTAAGTATACTAAAAATGAACATGACCAAAAAATTTGTTACGGGCATTTATCCTTACTCTATGATGCTCTCCGTTTTTACACCGGTTTCTAAAAACGGAAATGAAAAAACAGTTAAGGCAGATTGTTCATCTCAGGAGTGGTGCGGACATACATTTTCACAATTAAAATTATCAGGAAATAATTATCAGTGGCAACTGCACTCTTATTTTGAAAAAGAAGGAGAACAGGAAAATAAACTTGATGCAATTTTATTAGAAGATGAATTATGGAATCGAATCCGCATTAATCCATCTACATTGCCACAGGGTAAAATCACTATGATCCCCGGTTTGCTGTGGCAAAGATTATCTCATTCAGAATTGCGGAAAGAAGTAGCCGTTCTTAGCTTATCAAAAGCAGACAGCTTCCTTATAAAAGATAGCTCAGCTCAACTTTATACTATCTATTACTCCACAATTCAGCGAACGTTGCAAATCTATTTCCAGGCACATTTTCCCCATCAAATTTTAGGATGGCAGGAAAGTTATCCTGATGGTTTTGGCAAGAATAAAAAAATGCTGACCACAAAAGCAGTTAGAAAAAAAACGATCTGGCTGGACTACTGGAAACATAATGCTGTTGCTGACAGTACTTACGTTGATAGCCTGCAATTGATGCGTTATGAATGAGACGCAATCTTATAAAAATAAAATTATTTTCTATTTGCTGGTAATACTGAGCGCTGTTGGCTATTACTGGCTTTGCTATCAAACTAAAAGAGAAAATTTTTACGAGGTATTTGGATTGTATAGTTTCTTATTTACTTCATATTATTTTTTAACCCGTTTTTTTTCAGTTACAAATTTTAAATACTTGCTTATTGCAGGAATGTTGTTTCGCATGCTGCTCCTGTTCTCAATTCCTAATCTTTCTGACGATGTATTTCGTTTCGTCTGGGATGGACGAATGGCAGCGAATGGCATCAACCCGTTTAGCCAATTACCTACATCCATAATGCAAATGCCGGCTTTACCAGGCATTACAAAAGAACTTTACCGTCAATTAAATTCTGCTGATCATTATACTATTTATCCACCGGTATTGCAGGGTGTCTTTTGGCTAGGTGCAAAATTATTTCCGGTAAATATATTTGCTACGATTGTTTTTTTTAAATGCACAATTCTTTTGTTTGAAGTAGGAACTTCATTCCTTATCCTGCAATTATTGAAAAAGCTTTCATTGCCAAGGCACTTGTCTTTATTATATATTTTAAACCCACTGGTGATAACAGAGCTAACAGGTAATGTACATTTTGATGGAGTAATGATCTTTTTTGTTTTACTTGCTTTTTTACTTCTTTTAAAAAACAACTGGCAAGCATCCGCCATTGGGCTTGCTTTAGGGATTGCAACTAAATTGTTACCTGTTCTTTTTCTTCCTTTATTTGTAAATAAACAAGGTTTGAAAAAAGGCCTAATGTATTCTGTAATAACTGGGGTTACTTCAGTACTCTTATTTGCTGCTTTATTTGATATTGATACCATACAACACATGTTTAACAGTATTGATTTATTTATACTTAAGTTTGAATTTAATGCGAGTATTTATTATGTGGTGAGGTATGTGGGGACACTTATAAAAGGTTATAATATCATAGCGCTGGCAGGACCAATATTAATGTTGCTTTCTTCCTTGCTTATACTTTTTATTTCTTTTAAAAGAAATAATTCATCACAAATGCTGCTTACTAAAGGATTATTTATAATCACTGCCTGGTATTTTTTTTCCACTACTGTTCATCCCTGGTACATTTGCATGCCCGTAGCTCTTTCAATATTCACGCAATATAGGTACGCAATTATTTGGTCTTATCTTACAACGCTTAGTTATTACGCTTATCATTCCACACCGGTTAAGGAAAATTTGTTGTTGATAGCAATCAGTTATTTTATCGTGGTGGTATTTGCATTTTCGGAAGTGAGAAAGAAGGTATATAGGAAAAATCTTTCTCCAAATAATAAGGAAGGCATTTAGTGTATTTTTGAAATAGAATATTTTATAAAATAGGACTACTATATGTAAGAGTATAGCAAATAAGCATTTAAGAGATGAGAAAATCGTTTCATAATTTTATCCATTCCGGTCATATGAATGTGGAAAGTAAATAATTGATTAATTTTAGACCATTATATGCCGATTTAAGCAAAATCATACTAAAACGTAAAGCTTATGTATCTTAAACTTCCTTTAACTACTGCACTTTTTCTATTGTTATTTGCATTTTCGTGTAAGCAAAGAAATACAGATGAGACGGAAAATTTAAAATTGCCTTTATCAATGGATGATTCATCCCGTATTATTATTGACAGGGCTATTGCTTTTGCAGGTGGATATGATGTATGGCAGCAAAAGAAAACTTTATCCTTTGATAAAAAAAGTATCAGCTACGATACTGCAGGCAATATTACCCGTGAGATAGATCAACATTTTGATTATATGATGAAGCCTGAGTTTCGTGCTAAGGCAACTTACATGCTCCATGATACAACCATCACCATCATACATGACGGGCAGAAAGCCAGGAAGTTTTACAACGGTAAAGTTTCTACAGATCAAAAAGATATCGATGGTGCATGGAACTCTTTATATGGCTCTCAGTTTGTTATGTGTATGCCCTATAAATTAAAAGATCCTGGAATAAAAGCAGAATATATTGGACAGGTAACATTAACGGATGGGGTGCCTGCCCAGGTTGTTAAAACATCTTACATGAAAGGCGCAGGCAGCAATCCCGACCATATATGGTATTACTATTTTCAACCTGGCACCGGAAAATTACTTGCCAACTCTCTCAATGGGAAAAGTAACTTTTGGGACTATACACACTATTCAGAATTTAAAAAAGCAAATGGATTAATGATGCCTTCAGTAAGAAAAGGCTATACTGCTGATTCCTTAAATAAGCCTGGTAGATTTATTTCTGAGAGCAGGCATTTTAATATTGTTTTTGATAAAGAATTTGCTGCTGATCATTTTAACATAAAAAATGATAAGTGAACCGCCTAAAATTTTAATTGCCGGTGTAGGTAACGAATTGCGCCAGGATGACGCCTTTGGTGTATTACTTGCGCAGCAACTGCAACAGGAAGCAAATTTTCCTCCGTCAATAAAAGTGATGGAGATTGGCTCAGCCGGTATTCATTTAGTGCAGCAATTATTTGATGGATACGATGTATTGGTTTTATTGGACATTGTAAAATGGGGCGGTACAGCCGGAACAGTTCACTTTAAAGAAATAGAAGTAAAAGATATTTTAACAATGCCTGCAGATGAGAAAAATGAATTTTTAGCTGATATGCATTATATCAATCCGCTAAAAGCTTTGATGATGGCAAAAGCATTGCATGTATTACCACGGCAAGTGATTTTTTTAGGTTGTGAATCGGAGGAGCACGAGGAAATTGGAATTGGTGTAAGTGCAGCAGTGGAAGCAGCGTTTCCGGTTGCATTAAAAAAAATAAAAGATTGGATAGAAGCAATTGGAGAAAATGAAAGCAACAAAACAAATAAATTAACCGATCGATAATAAAATGTATTACTATTTAAACTTTTAATCCTGCTGTTATTTTATCAACTGGCACTTAAATGTCTATGCAGGCGATCTTTTTACCTCTTAAATACGAATGTTTCTTTTCAGTTGGCAAAAAAAGTCAAATCATAAGGTATTACTGCTTCACCAGGCAAGCCCACCGGGGCACAAAGTTCCTGAACTACTTTTTCATCTTCGCTTTTCTTAACTTTATTGCCACTGCATCAATTTCATTAATGCCAGATTCTTTTCCTAGTCTGAATAAGTGGGCCGCTGGAATGAAAAAGGGAAAGAATCTAGTTCACAAGCTGAGTGGATAAGTGAGGTACAAAAACTTAAAAAGCTCCCTATTTATTTGATGGTGGCAGATATAAGTGATTTGTGATACTTTCTTTTCTTTGTCTTGCTTTTTCACTTACTCATCAGGTTCCTGTTGTCAGTTTGTTGCCCAATTAGCTGAATGAAACAATAATACTGGGCTTTACATCATTTTTATTAAAAAATAAAAAAGGTACAGCTTTCATTCTTTAACTGATCATTTCAGGCATTGGTTTATTTATAAGTTGGGTTACAAATTTTTTTTACAATAGGGTAACTCTTGATTTTAACATCTCTTCATGATATACAGATGAAGTGTAGATATATACACTTGTATGAAAATAATTGCGCTGTTCAAGCTGCTCTTATTCTTTCAGAAACACTCACTCACCCATCAAGGGCACATCAATAATCAATAGAATGACAGGAGGCGTGCATTAGTGTAGTTTTATTTTTTACGAATCTATTGAAGTGCTTGACTGGGCTGGTGAATTCGTCTTACATTTTATTTTTCAAAAATTAAGTGTAACCATGTATTCGTTAGAAACCTTTGCACTTCAAAATACTCTTATAGATGATTAGCGGTAATGGTAAGAGGTAATATGTACATGTGATGTAGAATAACCACTACAACAAAATAACTTTTCACTCTATGTTGTAAAAGAATAGTTTTTTGGAAATTTGCAGATATTCCCTGTTTTAGCATTTAGTAAGTTTTGTTACCAATAAAAAGGAAACCGATACACCAGGTTTATACCTCGCTTCGAAAGTGATAACAGAGGATATCTTTTTTTATTTAATTACATGATTTCATCACATTTAAATATTACTGTATTAGAAGAGGAAGGTGCACAACTTCAATTTCTCATGCAAGAACTTGCTTCATTAACTGCATCTGTTCAATATACAACTACGACCAGAGCTTTTTATGAGCACTTACAAAAGCAGGAGCAAGATATTATTGTTTGTTCTTACGAACTTTTAACACCTGCTCCATTAGAAATATTTCATTTCTGCAAGGAGCATTACCCCCATACAGCTTTTATTATAATTACCGAAACACTTGATGTAAATGAAGCTGTTGATTTAATGAAAGCAGGCGTTTATGACATTATATTCAAAAAAGATCTTTCAACTCTTACGAATGTTCTTCATACATATAAACACAGCAGCACTAAGCTGATAGATATCGCTGAGAGAAATATAGCGAATCAGGATATAAAGTTGCTGCTTAATAATACAGCCGAGGCATTTGTATTAATCAATGCAGAACTTGACATTGTTTCCTTTAATGTTAAGTTTCAGCAATTGTATTTGCAAAACTTTGGAATTAACGTAAAAAGAGGTGAAAACATAGTTAAGTATGCCCAACCTGAACGAAGAGAGGTTATAAAAGACATCTTTAAAAGTGTACTTACCGGAATAAATGAAGAAGCCGAAATAAATATACCATCTCAGGATGGAGCAATGCAGACTTTTACCGCATTGTATAAACCTGCCCGGGATGAACAGGAAAATATTATCGGAATTTTTATCAGTATCTCCGACATCACTGCAAGAAAAAAAGCCGAAAGAGAACTCTTGGTAAGTGAACAACGTTTTAAGGCGCTTATCGAAAATGGAACCGATGGAGTTGTTACTTTAACTGCGGAAGGTAAGCCTCTGTATATTTCACCTTCAGTTGAGCGGGTCTTAGGTTATACTGAAGAGGAAGCCATGCAGCTTGATTTTTTTTCTCTTACGCATCCGGATGATATTGAAGGGGTAGCAAAAGTGTGGGAAGAGATGTTGGTAAAACCCTGCGTTCCGATGAAGGGGTATACTTTCCGTATGTTACATAAAGATGGCAGCTGGCGATGGCTGGAAGATACCGTTACCAATATGCTGCACGACCCGGCAATTAATGGGGTTGTTGGTAATTTCAAAGATATTACTGAAAAGGTAAAAGCGGGTGAGTTAATCGAGTTTGAAAAAAACAACAATGAAGCGCTCATTAATTCAACAAGCGATTTGATATGGACAGTATCGAGCGATTTTAAATTGATTGCAGCCAATAGAGCTTTTCTGAAAAGTATGCATGAAAGGGCAGGTGTTTTAGTAAAGCCAGGTGATGATTTGATGATGGAGGATAAGTTTTCAATTGATTTCCTGAATTTCTGGAAAAAAGTTTATAACAGAGGCTTGAACGGAGAAACTTTTATTAAAGATATTTTGTTCGCAGCCAATGGGAGAATAGAAGAGTCGTGGGGAGAAGTAAGCATCAATCCTGTTTATGAAGGCACCAATATTACAGGCGTTGCATGTTATTCAAGAGATATTACTGCGTATAAGAGTTATGAAAATAAGTTAATTGATATCAATAAAAAACTCCAAACCGCACAACAGATTGCGCATTTAGGATATTGGGAGGCTGATTTAGTTACAGAAAATCTTTATTGGAGCGATGAAGTATATAAAATTTGGAATGTTACACCTTTAAATTTTGAAGCCTCTTCAACCAGCTTTTTTAACAGTATTCATCCCGACGACAAGCTAGGCTTTGATGTACATCAAAAGGCTGCACTTACAGGTGAAAGTAAGCTGGATTTTGAATACAGAATTCTGTTGCAAGATGGGGCTGTAAAGTATGTACACGAATTAGGAGAGCTGATTTATAGTGAGGAGAGAAAACCTATTCGCTTTGAAGGAACAGTACAGGATATAACTGAGAGAAAACTTGCGGAAGAAAAATTGCATTTGAATCAACAGCAGTTAAATCTCATTTATAATGCAACAACAAGTATCATCTTTCTGATTGGGGTTGAAGCTGATGGCCGGTTTAAATTTATCTCCATGAATAAGCCCGGTCTTGAAACGGTTGGTTTTACGGAAGAACAGATATTGAACCAATATGTAGAAGATGTTATACCTTCTTCAGCTTCACCACTGGTGCTTTCCAAGTACAAAGAAGCAGTTGAAACAAATAAAACGGTTGTTTGGGAGGAAGAAATATGGTATGCTCCCGGAGTTAAAACTGGTATTGTAAGGGTTACACCTGTTTGTGATGAAAATGGCCGTTGTATCCGTTTAGTTGGTTCAGTAAATGATATTACAGAACGTAAGCTGGCAGAATTTAAAATGCGTGAAAGTGAGGAAAAGCGAAGCCTTATAATGAACGCTGCTTTAGATGCGATCATTTGTATAGACACTAAAGGCCACATCACTTTCTGGAACCCGCAGGCCGTAAAAACTTTTGGATGGACAGAAGAAGAAGTAATGGGGCAGGAGTTAACTGATATGATCATTCCTCCAGCCTTCCACGCAAGACATAAAGCAGGGATGAAGAAATATTTAGCCAGCGGGCACGGGCCGGCGCTTAATAAATTGCTTCAGCTAAATGCCGTAAACAGCCAAGGTATTGAGTTTCCCATTGAACTGACCATTTTACCCATTATGCAGGGTAGCGAAGAATTTTTCTGTGCATTTATAAGAGATATTACTGAAAGAAAAAATGCTGAAGAAAGTATCAGAATCAGTAATGAGCGATATGACCTGGTGGCAAAGGCAACCAATGATGCCATTTGGGATTGGAATATTAATACCGGTAAGGTGTTTCGCACAGGGAATGGTCTCAAAATTTTGTTTGGATATGATACTGCAGAGGCATCACTTAGCAATCATTTCTGGATAGATAAAGTGCACCCCGATGATCTGGACTTATTAATAAGTAAACGAAATGATATTCTTGATGATGTATCCAAAAATTTGTGGGAAGATGAATACCGGTTCCTAAAATCCGATGGCCATTATGCTTTTGTATTTGATAAAGGGTTGGTCATTCGTAACGCAGCAGGTGTTGCCGTTCGTATGATTGGCTCAACACAGGATATCACACATCGGAAGGAAACAGAAGTATTGCTGCAAAAGCTCAATGAAAATCTTGAAAAAAGGGCACAGGAATTACAAGAGTCCAATCTTGAACTGGAACGGTTTGCTTATGTAGCCTCACATGATTTGCAGGAACCGCTGCGTATGGTGAGCAGCTTTCTGCAATTATTTGAGAAAAAGTATAAGGGAAATATTGATAGCACGGCTGATCAGTACATTCAATTTGCGGTGGATGGAGCTTTTCGAATGAAGAAACTCATACAGGATCTGTTAGAGTATTCAAGAGCAGGTTCTATAAAAGAAATTGAAGGAATTACTGATATGAACGAGGTTGTTAAAGAAGTATTGTCAGTTTTCAGTGAACGAATAGAGGAGCAAGAGGCAATTGTAACAACAGGTCCAATGCCTGTTCTCAACCATACCCGCAGAACTCAATTATTGCAACTAATGCAAAACCTGGTGGGGAATGCATTAAAGTTTCATAGTACTGAAAAGCCCTTTATACAAATAAGTGCACAGGAAAATGAAACGCATTGGATATTTACCGTGCAAGACAATGGTATTGGGTTCGATAAAAAATATGCAGAAAAAATATTTGTGATCTTTCAACGATTGCATAGTAATGATGCATTTTCCGGCACCGGTATCGGTTTGTCTATCTGTAAAAAAATTGCGGAACGTCATAATGGATCCATTTGGGTTGAATCAGAAACCGGAAAAGGAACAACGTTCTTTTTCAGTATCAAAAAGTAATCAGTATTAAAACCAAATCAATGAAAACAATTGAAATTTTAGTGGTTGATGACAATGAAGGGGATATTTTGCTCACTACAGAAGCATTAAAAGAATGGAGAATAAAAAACAGGGTTGTCATCCTTAAAGATGGTGAAGAAGCTATTGAATACCTGAATAAAGAGGGCCGTTTCTCCAATGCAAGTACACCAGATCTGGTAATCCTTGATCTCAATCTTCCTAAAGTAGACGGCAAAGAAGTATTACATTTTATAAAACATCACCCACAACTCCAGAGCGTTCCGGTTTTTGTTTTTTCAACATCATCACATGAGCAGGATGTTGTGTTTGTTGAAAAAATTAATGCCAAGGGATATATAACAAAACCGCTTGATTTTACTCAATTCATGAAAGCGGTTTGCTCCATTGAGAATTTATGGATAAGTATTCTTCAACTTCCTAAAACAGATCAGCCGTATGACAACACCCTCTAATATTTTATTGGTAGAAGATAACCCGGGCGATGCTTTCCTGGTAAAGGAATTGTTGCAAATGACATCACTAACTATCAGGCATATTTATGCTGCTTCTTCGTTATCGGCGGCTGTAAAGGTTTTAGAAAACAATCCGGTGAATCTTGTATTACTTGATCTTACACTTTCAGATTCATCTGGTATGGCAACCTTCTTGACCATTAACAGATATACCGCAACTATTCCTGTAATTATTCTATCAGGTTTGGATGATAAAGACACAGCTATTCAGGCCATTGCAATGGGGGCACAGGATTTTTTATTGAAGGGGGAGTTTGATGAAAAGTTGTTTGATAAAACAATCCGTTACAGTATTGAACGAAAACATAATCTTGAAGAACTGCGGGTAAGTAATGAACGTTACAGTTTGGTGAGCCAGGCAACCAATGATATTGTTTGGGATTGGGATATTATTTCAGATAAAATTTACCGAAGTGAAGAGCAATTTGTTAAACAATTAAAATTTCCTGCTCATAAAAAAGATTTGGGTCGTGAATTCTGGCTTTCTATCGTACATCCCAACGATCAGGATGTGCCTGCAAGGATCATGAAGATCATTAATGCAACTGATGGGCCCAATACATTTGTTGAAGAGCTCAGAATATATAATGGGGAGGGTGAACTGCGTTATATTAAAGACAGGGGGTTTATGATCAGGAATGCAGAGGGTAAAGTGCTGCGTATTATCGGTGCCATGCAGGATATTACTGATACTAAAAAAGCAGAACAGGAATTAAGGAAATTGTCATTAATAGCAAAAGAAACAGTCGACTCTGTTATTATTACAGATGCAGATGAAAAAATACAATGGGTGAATGAGGCCTTTGAACGGGTTACAGGCTATTCTTTTAAAGAAGCAATTGGTAAAAAACCCGGGTATTTATTACAGGGCCCAAACAGCAGTGTTGAACAGAAAGAATATTTAAAAAAGCAAATAATGAACAGGCAGCCTTTCCATTGTGAAATTGTAAATTATCACAAAACAGGATACGCATATTGGATTGAGATAAAGGGCCAGCCTGTATTTGATGAAGAGGGAGAGTTGTTGTATTTCTTTGCCCTGCAAACAGATATAACCGAACGCAAAGAAGCTGAAACAATCTTAAAGCAATCGGAAGAGAAATACAGAAGCCTTTTTAATCATATACCTGCAAGTGTTTTTATCTGGCGCTTAGCAGATTTGGAAATACTTGAAGTAAATGATACTGCTGCCAGTCAATATGGCTATAGTCGTGAAGAATTGCTTCAACTTACAACACTCAAACTAAGGAAACTGAGTGATCAACAATTCATCCGCAATTTGGCAAACAATGTGTTGAAAAAAGAAAAGTATTCAAGTAACAGGATATGGAAGCACATTAATAAGAACAAAGAAGAAATGTATATGCAAATATCCTCTAATCGTATTGATTACAATGGTGTACCGGCGATGATGGATATTGCAATAGATATTACTGATAAAATTAAACTGGAAGAAGAACTGGAACAAGAAAAAACTAAAAAGGAACAGGAAATAAAACTTGCGGTAGTGTTTGCCCAGGAAAATAAACAACAGGAAATTGGGAGAGAGCTGCATGATAATGTAACGCAGATTCTTGCCACCTCACAACTTTTTCTTGGGTTGCTAAAATCCAATAAAGGAATTGAGGATAACTCTCTAACTGAAGCAAATACATTGATAGGCCAGGCAATCAATGAAATAAGAGACCTGTCTCACACATTAATTGCACCCGCTGTTCATGGTTTAGAATTATTAAAGTCACTGGAAAACCTGCTTTCAAAAACTGCAACAGTAAGAGGATTAAAGGTTCAGAATAATACTTTAGGCTTTTACACAAAAGGATTAAGTAACCAGTTGAATTTGACCATTTACCGGATTGTGCAGGAACAAATGAATAATATATTGAAGCATGCAGACGCAACATTTGTACAGCTTACCCTAACGAGGAGTAAGGAGGGTATTCAGCTGCGAATAAAAGATAATGGAAAAGGATTTGACCCTGCCCGTGTTGTAGATGGTGTGGGATTGTTGAATATAAAGAACAGGGCTTCTTTACACCACGGACAAGTATTGATTTGTTCAGAAACCGGAAAGGGCTGTGAATTAGCCGTTACTTTTAAGCAAGACAGCAATTCTCTTTCTTCCTTTATTTATCAATAGAAAATACTGAAGACTGTTCATAAAAAATTAACTTAAGGAGTTTAAAATAACAGCGGGAGTGAGCGGTTTATATTAATTTAATGCGTATTTCTGCTATAGAATTAATCTACATGGATCTTTTGCAAAGAGAATAATAAGGGGAGCCATATTTTTAAGCAGAAACATTTACTAAACAGAAATCAGCCTTTCTTTTTCCCATAAAAAGTTGTACCTAACAAACCCATTCAGATTGATTTCATTTATTGGGAATGCATAAAGCAGGTAGGTAAGTATTTTAGAAAGAAAAGTAAAGTGCTACATTATAATAAAGGTTCAATCATTTAATGCCAGAATTCAATTTGGTTGGGCCGTTTAAAACTATCCGTTTAAAAGACCTGTTAATCATTTCTTGCCACAGTTATTGAGGTTGCCTGTATAAAAATAACCTGATTTATATGCGTACTTTAAATCAAATAATTATCATTGAGGATAACAAGGGCGATTTTCTGCTGCTGAAAGAAGAATTAGCAGCAGCGTCTATGCTATTCAATAAAATAATACATATTCAATCTATACAAGAGTTATACACACTGCCTGAAAACATCAATCCTGATCTGGTTTTTCTTGATTTAAACCTCCCCGATTCAAACGGAATAGACACTTTTATTTTAGTCCACCAGTTTTTTTCAATGGTTCCTGTTATTATCCTAAGCGGCCTTGATGATGTTGATTTGGCATTGCAGGCCATTCAGGAAGGTGCACAGGATTATCTTATTAAAGGAGATTTTGAAGGGAAAATATTAAGCAAATCGGTACAGCACAGTATTGAAAGAAAGAAAAACGAACTGGCATTAAGAGAAAGTGAAAACCGCCTTCGCACCATTTTAGATACAGATCCCGATTGCATAAAACTCATGAACATTAATTGTGAAGTTTATGAAATTAATAAAGCCGGGCTTGTGATGATAGAAGCGGATAGTTTTGAAACAGTAAAAGGCAAATCGTTATTGCATGTTGTAGTATCCACATACAGTAAAATGCTTAGGAGCCTTGTGAAAGAGGCATTTAATGGAATGAGCGGACAAGCGCAATTTGAAATGATCACAATAAAAGGGACCAGGCGTTGGTGCGAAATTAATATTGTTCCTTACTATAATGCCCAGGGATCAATTATATGGGCACTGGGTGTAACCCGAGACATTACAAAGCGGAAAGAAGATGAAGAAAAAATGAAACGTTCAAGCGAACGGTTCTTAATGATCACCAGTACTACTAATGATGCGGTATGGGAATGGGATTTAGAAACAGGTGAATTATGGAGTAATGAAAATCATCAGCATTTGTATGGGTTAACGATCAATGATCCTGTGCCTACGGTTGATGTATGGATTAATAAACTGCATCCCGATGACAGAAATAGTATCATTAAAAAACAGGCAGATGCACTTGCTTCTTCAAACAATGTATTTATTTCGGAATACAGGTTTAAAAAAATGAATGGCGACTATATGAATATATATGATCGCTCCTATATTTTACGTAATGAAGCTGGTAAGCCAATCAGGATGACCGGTAGTATGATGGATATTACTGAGCGCATACAAGCCGAAGATGTCATCAGGGGATCGAATGAACGATTTGAATTAATTGCAAAAACAACTAATGATCCAATATGGGAAACAAATCTTGAAACGAAGGAAGGATGGGGAAATGAAATGCACCATCGCTTATATGGATTAACACTCAACGACCCGGCGGCAGATTATAAACAATGGATTGAACATATACATCCGGAGGAAAGAGAACAAATTATGAGAAGCTTTGAAGAAGCACTCCAGTCGAACGAAAATGTATGGATCAATGAATACAGGTTTTTTTATAACAACAAAGAATGGATCAATATCTACGACCGTACTTACATACTTCGTGATGCAACGGGTAAGCCCGTTCGCATGATGGGGAGCATGATGGATATAACGGAGCGAAAAAAAGCAGAAGAAGCATTGCAGCAAAGCGAAGAAAAATACAGAACATTGGTTGAACAGGCCACAGATGGGATTTTTATTTCGGACAAATCAGGCAAGTTTCATATGGTCAATTCTGCCGGCTGCAGAATATCTGGTTATACACTGGAAGAATTAAAAAACATAACTATTTATGATCTAGTAGATCCTGAAGACCTCAAAATAAATCCGTTCTATTTTGAAGAAATGATGAGTGAAAAAGGGGTAACAACCCAACGGAAAATGCGAAAAAAGGACGGCAGTGCAATCTATATTGAAGTTAATGCAAAATTTCTTTCTGATGGTCGCTTTATTGCTTTTATACGGGATATCACAGACAGGAGACAAGCAGAAGAAGAACTTAATACGTCTTATAAATCTATCCGCACACTTACTTCTCATCTCCAAAATATCAGGGAGGAAGAACGTACACATATCGCAAGGGAAATTCACGACGAATTAGGACAGCAACTAACGGTACTAAAAATGGATATCTCCTGGCTAAAGAAAAAAATTGGAGATTCGGCAGAAGATATAGTTATGCAAAGAATGAATGATATATTAGAGTTGCTGAACGAAACTGTAAATTCAGTAAGAAGAATTTCTTCTGATCTGCGACCCAGTTTACTGGATGACCTGGGGCTTGTAGCTGCCGTTGAATGGCAGCTAAGTGAATTTGAAAAAAGATCAGGTATCAAAACCGTCTTAACTGCAGATGAAATAGGAAAGGAAATAGACAGGGTTATTGCAACAGGGTTATTCCGCATTTTTCAGGAAAGCCTTACCAATGCTGCAAAGCATGCTGAAGCAACTGAAATAACAGTATCATTACAAAAAATCAATGATCATTTAATTCTTCATATACGGGATAATGGAGTGGGGTATGAAAATGAAGCTGTAAAAAACAAGAAGACCTTTGGCATTTTAGGGATGCAGGAACGTAGTTTAATGATGGGTGGGGAATATAGAATAAAAAGCGATACCGTGATAGGTACATCAGTTGAAGTAACGGTTCCTCTCACAAATAAATTGTTATGATATCTTTAATGTAAGCTGGAGTTTTGCAAAATAAGCAGGAGTTACAATATCTTTTAAACTTACAGTTTCAGAACTTCAGTTACCCATTCGTAAAGACAACTGTTTTCAGCGCTTTTAAGTAACCACTTACAAATATCAAGTCATTTTTTGCAAAATTTTTACAAGTGTTTTGAAACAATAAAGCTATTCCTTTACTTTACATATTAAAGGTAATGGCAGGGGCTTCAGTAGTCATGAAAATGTAGCCAGAAATACATATGCATTTTGGAAAGGACGGAATGATCTGTATAATTAATGGGTCAGTTCACATGGATAGTATTCCGGGGGTGGGGTAGTAAAGGAAAACTAAGTTTCCCCAGCATCTTTTATGTGTTCTACCGTTTATTGATATATTCTATATATTTAATGTATAATTTTATGATGCACATTCTCATAGCAGACGATCATGCAATTGTACGAAGGGGTTTAAAAATCCTTTTACTGGAAGAGTATCCTTCTGCGGAAATTGGCGAAGCATCCGATGCTGAGTCACTTATACAGGAAGTTATGCGCAAGAACTGGGATGTAGTTATATGTGATATCAGTATGCCCGGCCGAAGCGGTTTAGATGCACTCAGCCAGATCAAACAAATTGCACCTAAGCTTCCAGTACTCATTATGAGTATGTACCCTGAAGATCAGTATGCTTTAAGGGTTTTAAAAGCAGGTGCTGCCGGTTATCTCGGTAAAGAAACCATTCATGATGATATTGTAAAAGCTATTCAAGCGGTGCAGCTTGGTAAAAAATTTATTACCCCTGCCATTGCCGAAAAGTTAGCACATGCAATTGAAACAGATGCAACTACTCAGCTCCATGATAAATTATCCGACCGTGAGTTTGATGTGTTTAAAATGATTGCATCAGGAAAATCTGTTAGTGAAATAGCTGTTCAATTTTCTCTCAGTGTAACCACCGTTAGTACCTATCGCTCCCGTATTCTTGATAAGATGGATATGAAGTCAAATGCCGACCTAACCCGTTATGCCTTAGAAAAAAGCCTGATCTGATCTCTCTTTCATGTAGTTGATCTTCTACATTTCTTCCACATAAATAAGGATAAACTTCTGTGAAGAGTTCTATTTTTTTAATAGGATAATTGTTTCATCTTGAGACTAAAACTACATATGACCCTGGATTTGCTTATTGTTGATGACCATTCAGATTATATCAAACGTTTGATGGAGTTGATCGTAAGTAACCCTTCATCTTTACTCATAAGTACAGCAACTGATTATGATTCTGCTGTAGGATTCCTCGATACAAAAAACTTTCATATTGTTTTACTGGATGTGAATATGCCGGAAAAAAATGGTATTGATGTATTGCGGTACATGAGAGAAAAGCAAATGACAAACTGTACACGTATCATTATGGTAACAAATCATGCTACTGATAATTACAGAAAATTATGCCTTGAACTGGGTGCCGATTATTTTCTCGACAAAAGCAATGATTTTGAAAT
>JBKJNM010000187.1:0-4520 GCA_046593655.1 Lacibacter sp.
GCAAGCCCTTGCCGATGGTTGCTCTCATGTTTTATTGCTGAACAATGATATTGAAATAGAACAGGATTCTGCTTTTAGTAAGATGCTTGCACTTTCGGAGGAGAACGGTGAAAGTATGGTTGTTCCAAAAATATTTTATTACGCAAGCAGGAAGATCTGGATGGCCGGTGGTTATATGAACAAGTGGAGGGCATTGGGGATTCATTATGGTTTCAATAAAGCAGATGATCCAAAATATAACAGTCCCCAATATATTACGTATGCACCTACCTGCTTTATGCTCATCCATAGCATTGTATTTGAAAAAGCAGGATTGATGGATGAAAAGTATTTCGCTTATTACGACGATACCGATTTTGTGTACAGGGCTGTTCAAAGCGGGTTCAGGCTGTATTACGAACCAGCGGTTGAAATTCTGCATAAAGTATCTTCATCAACAGGAACTGATTCTACATTTTATATTTATTATTCCAACCGCAACAAGCTGTATTTTATCCGCAAAAACTTTACAGGGTTTTTGAAATACTTTGCCATTGGTTACACCTTTTTTACACGCATCTTTTATTATCTGCGATTTAATAAAGAGGGAAGAAAAAAACTAGTGCAGGGATTGAAAGAGGGAATGATTTACCCCGTCTGACGTTCTCGTCGGACGGGGCAGCAGATTTTATCCGTCAGACGAGGGCGTCGGACGGGACAGCAGTCAGACGAGGGCGTCAGACGGGCGTGCTAAAAAGAAGTTTTAGTGAACTTTGTGCCAGCTTTGTGTTCTTAGTGTAACAATCAAGATATGGCAGGCAAAATGTTCCTGATAATATTTCCCCAGTAGTAAGTTTCATAATACGCATCCGGAGTTGGCGATACAGTATTGTTATGTTCAACAATCTTTTTTGTAAAATTGTTCCAGTCATTATCCTCAACAGTTATCAGTTTATCTCCACATACATTTTTGTCGATGCCTGCTGCACCGCTCATTGTTGAAATAACGGTTGTACCGAGTGCAATGGACTCAATCATTTTTGTTTTTACTCCACCACCAGTTAGTACCGGGTTGAGAAAAAGATCGGCTGCTTTAAAGTACAGGTCTATATCATCTACAAAGCCGGCATAAAAAATATGATGCACATTCCATGCTTTCAATTCATCCATTTCAGCAGGTAATCGTTTTCCCGTAATGAGAATATTATATTTCAACGATGATTTCAAGAGCAGCGGATTGATTTGCTCAATGATGATTTTCAATGCATCAAGATTAGGCTTGTAATCAAGCAATCCGTTAAAGAGCAGGATTTGATGTGTAGAATCAAATCCATGTCTGTTACAAACAAGAGTCTTACATTCTTTTTTATCTGTTGGATTTTGTTGTTGATTAATTCCATAAGGAACAAGGAGGCATTTCTGCTGATCAACATGCAGCTTTTCAATCATCCAGTTTCTGTCTTCATTGGAAATGCAGAAAACAGTATCAGCTCTTTTCAACACCCACTGCTCATATAATTTTAAGATGGGCCACCAGCTTTTGCCAACTGTTCGGAAACGTTCGTATTCGATATTATGGGTATGAACGATCAGCTTGATCTTACAAGCTTTCTTCAGCATCCATCCCAGCCAACCTAAATAAGGATGTTCAATGATCACTGTTGTGATCTGTTGATCAGTGATCAGTTTTTTTAATCTGAAAAAAGAATTGAAGTCTGCATAACGGAATTTGCTTTTGCCCAGCAGCGGATAAAAAGTATAGTTCTTTGCCAGGCTTGCATTGTTATCTGTTGTTCCTGCAACATATAAAGTACAATCCTCGCCAAGATATTGGTTAAAATGGGCAATTAATTTTTGCCCGCCTGAAAAAAAAGGAAGATAAGGATAGGAAACAATATTCAGTACCTTCTCCATGCTATACCTGCTTGCTTTTTCTCCATTCCATGAACAACCCACCCAACACAATCAGGTAGGCGAGGAGTGAAGCAATGAATGCAATGGTATCGCCTAACTTATACGATCGGGGTTCAAACCTGAATTCAATTTTGTGTGTACCTGCCGGAATAGTTAGTCCACGAAGTACATAGTTTGTTTTTATAATCTCTGCTTTTTTGCCATCGATAAATGCATCCCATCCTTTGCTGTAATACACTTCACTGAATACGGCAAACTGGTTGCTGTTTGCTTTTGATTCATAGTTGATAATGTCGTTCTTGTTTTCAATCAACAAAATACTTGCAGTTGAATCATATACAGGTTCACTTGTGATGGAGCTTTTGAATTTTGTTTGTACAACTACAGTATCACGAAGATTAGTACTGTCTAATGCTTTCATTTCTTCCTTTCCATTTGCCACATATTTAATTCCTTTCACGAACCAGGCTGGGCCAAATGCACCCGGGTTCATTTGTGCAACAGGTGCTCCTGTTTGTGGATTCTGTACAATAAAATATTTAGTGTTGAGCATATTCAGCACCTGCATATTGTTTTTTGCAATCTGGTTCTCAATAATATCCTGGTAGATCTGCAGTTTAGCCGGGTGATAACCTCCAATAGAATTATGGTGATAAGAAGTAACCGACTCATTTACAAAATCAGAGGTGGTATTAAATACACGATAATAACCTTTGTCCTGTTTAATCAGCTTATCGGCATCTGTCATTGCAAAGGCATTATCAAAATCAGAAGGATCAACAAAATTATTTTCATTGAGATATCGCTTGCCCACCGATAAGAGGTCAATGGAGCTGAGTAATAACAGTATGATCATTAACGGAATGGCCTGCATTTTTTTATTGGCGGCCAGCCATAAAACCAATAAAACAAGTGCGAAGAAAATAAAAGTTCTTAACAGATCGCCTGCAAACAATCCTTTACGATCAGCCTGTATGGCATTAATAAAACTTTTACCAAATGTTTCTGCCTGCTGCTGCATATCTGGAGTAGGTTGCTGACCTTGTTGTGTAGATTGTTGTAACATGGCGCCCGTCATGTTTTCCTTTACAGATTTATCGTTGGGCGAAACATAATCAAAACTGAAATAAAGTAAACCGAGCAGGACGATAAGAACTCCCGCTGCAATAGCTGTTTGTTTAAACGCCTTCTTAATTGCTTCTCCACTCACCTTGCCTGATAATAAATTATTTGCAGCAATGGAAGCCAGTATCACAAAACATATTTGCGGCATTACAAGACCCATGGAAGGTGCTCTGAATTTTTTGTACAGTGGCATGTAATCAAACAGGAAATAATTGATGCTTTCAAGGTTGCTTCCCCAGGCAAGAATGATCCCAAACATTCCTGCTCCGAATAAACTCCATTTCATCCAGCCTTTTTCAAGAAACATGGCAAAGACAAACAGCAACATGATCACTGCTCCAAAATATACCGGGCCCGATGTTGGCTGTTGTTTTCCCCAATATGAAATTCCATTGGCGTATTGCAATGCGTTTTCTTCAGGCTGACCAATTTCAATGAGCTTATCTGCAAACTTTGAAGTCTTATACTCATTCCCGCCATTACTGCCTCCATAAATACCCGGAACCAATAATGTAAATGTTTCAGGAATGCCAACACTGTATTTAAAGGCGTAATCTTTATCAAGACCACCACTTGTTGTATTCTTATCTTTTGTTTCCTTTAATTCACTTACACCGCCACGCATACTTTCTTTTGAATATTCCCATGTAGTCAGCGTTCCAATGGCATTGCTTCCTAATGCAATAATGCCAATGATGGATGCAATGGCAATACTTTTGAAAGCAGCAGCCAGTTCTTTCTTTTTGAAGCAATCAATTAAAAATCCTATTGTAATAGCACCCAAAATAAGCAGAGTATAATAAACAATTTGTAAATGACTTGTGCTAACCTGTAAAACAAATCCGGTGGTTAATGCAGCACTGCCAATCCACCAACGCTTTTTAAACAATAACAATAAACCTGCAATCACTAATGGTGCATATCCCAGCGCCAGCATTTTTGTATCGTGCCCCGCACCAATAATAATAGGATCATAGGTGGAATAAGCATAACCGATAGAACCCATAATAGCAATCCATGGATTAATACCCAGCACCAGCGCCAGCAAATAAAAACACAAACAGGCAAGAAAAAAGAAATTAGCAGGCTTCGGCAATCCGAGTGTTAAAATGTAACTCACATAATGAAAGGAAACTTTATGCGTGCCTTCCAATGCAATCTGGTAAGTAGGCATTCCGCTGAACATACTGTTGGTCCATTTGGGGAACTGGCCAAGTTTTTCTTTTTGTTCAAATGATTGCTGGGCCATTCCTTTCCAGCCTATATTATCATGCGCATTCAGCACTTTGTCTTCAAACGCCGGCCTGCAATAGATGAATGCAATGACAAAGAAAATAGCAATGGCTATTGCATGCGGGATGAGCTTTTTAAAATCAAACTTCATAAAGAAATATTTTCTGTTTCGGTGAGGCAAAATAATGGTATTTTGGGGTATTGGCAGCATTTTTAACGCTTATGAAGGGATTTTTGTTTTTCAGTAAGGTGGGGTTTATCTTAAACCT
>JBKJNM010000069.1:0-7618 GCA_046593655.1 Lacibacter sp.
GCAGGATTTACTTTTTTGGGTATCCATCAACTCATTCATACTACAGGCTTACCACTCCATTATCAAAAAGAACCCAATTGCTGTTTGTTTGAGATGCCTTTGTAATCATGCATTGAATGCTTATCTTATCGTATGGTCTCCATTTCATCCTTTAAACAACTGGCCTTATCATTTCCTGATGCAACGGAAGAACCGCATTTTGAAAAATCATCTTATCGGGTAAAGAAAAAGATCTTTGCCACTTTAGATGAACTAAAGAAGGTTGCTTGTGTAAAACTTTCAGCAATTGACCAGGATATTTTTTGTTTGATTGATGCAGCAATCATTTATCCTGTTCCCAACAAATGGGGTAAACAGGGCTGGACATTGATTAACCTTACTAAAATTAATAAGCTGTTGCTCAGAGATGTGCTAACAACGGCTTATCATGAAGTAGTAAAGAAACGTTCGTAACGGTTGTCTGTTCACCCAAAGGGTGACTGCACAACATATATGTATTAGACCTGACAGGTTAATGAGCTTAGGAGTAACAACATTCCTGTTTTTTATAATTCATCCAATTCATAAACCTGGCAGGTCATACTTAAACAGGAATGCCATTCATCAACGAATGGCATTTGTGAAGGAGATAACTTAAAAAAGTTAGACAGCAAAAACAAATACTTCACTTTCAGCATTTGCTTTTGGAATACGCAGCTTTTCCAACTTCATCCCGTCAAGATGAAATTGAATAGCATCAAATATATTTTTTTCAACTTTTGCACGGGTTTTTCCGGTTGCAACTACGCCATTCAAATCCGGTACATACGCAGAGTAACCTGTTTTTGTTTTTTCGTATACCACTAAATACTTTCTCATTATTTTTTTATTTGAGCCTGTTTGTAAATGCTGTTTAAAGTTCCCTGAGCAATTTCATCACTCATTTTATGAGCAGCAATGGTTACCAACCCTTTCTTTATTTTGTGCTTATATTGCTTGTGACTTCCTTTTTGCCTTACCAAATACCAGCCATCTTCCTCAATCAATCTAATTAAATCTCTGGCTTTCATTAGTTCAAATTTACAATAAAATATAGTTTACCGGCAATTCATATGGCCGGGGAAATTAGGAGTAGTGTTGTAAAACAGGTATGCCATACTTTGGAAGTATGGCATACCTGATCGTTTTATTGCTCAACCCTTATCACCCCTGCCCCATGATACGAATGATACTCTCCATTGTACATCGCATCTGCACTTACAGGTCCCATACGATAAACACCCGGTGATACGGCCCGTACAGCATAATAGTAACTCTGCTTCCCGCTGTTGAGATCAACAAACAAATGAATGCGGTCGTCACGCACATCCAATGCAATTGGGCTTAATCCATCTTTGATCCAATCCATACCGGGAATTTCTTTGGTGCGTGGATTTTCAATTTCAAAACCTGCCGGTAACAGATCAGTGATCACAATATTTTCAACCGTTGTTGCAAAACTTTTTTCAATGGTCACTTTTACAATCACGAGGTCGTTTTGTTTGAAACTGTTACCTGTTACAGGATTTCCGAAACGATCATAAAACTGGCGTCTTACTTTGATATAACTATCTTCCTCTTTGTATGCACCAGTTGCGCTTACGCCTTCGGCCACCCAATAATAATACAAACGTCCGCTACCCTTCGTTACTATTTCAATCGTATTTCCGCCCAACTCTTTTGTTCCCAATTTCAAATCGGTACCATTGAGTTTGCCAACCGTTTTTCCTTTCACTTTAATATCTGCTGTTATATTACTCTTTGCAGCAGCACGTGCCAGCTTACCCAATGCAAGAAAACCGAATGACCGTTCCTGTGTGTTCAACCATTGCCGCTGTTTTAATAACGCCGCTACATGTTTTGCCATTAGTGGAATCTGTGCATTGCCCGGATCAGCATCAATCAACACATTCAATGCAATGGCTTCGTCACGAACATCACTGTAAAAACTTCCACCTGTTTGCGGCATACTTATTTCACCACTGAAAGATGATGGCAACATAGATGTAAAAGATTTTTTATCGCCACTTAATGCAAAGGCAGCAGCCAATAAATACTTACTGTCGAGTGCAAGCATTTGCTGATTGGCTTTGTAATAATTCATAACGCTTACCTGGGTACGGTTGGCCAAAGACAAGACATACAAACTATACGCAACTTCCTTTGGTGCTATTTTTTTATTGAATGTGCGGTTGTAATAATAAGCAATGGTTTCTTTTGTTTTTAAACGGGTGATGAGATAACCCAGCATGGTTTCAACCAAACTGTTATCTACATCATAACCTGCTTTGCGGGCTTCAACTAAAAAATGCGCTGCATAGATGGTTGTCCACCAACTGGCTGTTCCTTCTCCATCCCATAATGTAACTGAGCCATTATACAACTGCCGCATTTTAATTTTACGGATGGCTTCATTGATATTCGCCACAGATGTTGCAGACGATGATCTGTTTTTCTTCATCGCATCTGCAAGATCACTGAAGTATAATTGAGGAAAGGCAGATGATACGGTTTGCTCTGTACAACCGTAAGGATATTGCACAAGCCAGTTCAACTGATCACCCAATTCCAGTGCAGGCGATTTACTAACGATGAGTTTATAATCAGTACTGCCCTGCATAAAACGGTTAACAGGGATTGTAATGGTTTGTGCTGCTCCTGCAGCTATACTTCCACTACCGCTTTCTTTTTGCAAAGTTGAAGGTGGACGAACAGTGATCTGTGTTTCATCAAAAAATTGTTCACCCAATGCACTTACTTCAACACGGATGGTGCCGGAATCAATGCGTTGTTGTGCCACCACTTTAAAGATGGCCCTGTTCTCTGCATTGGCCGTTAAGTTTGTTTGCTGATCGGCTGCGCCAACTACCAGTAATGGTCCGCTTACTTTCAGATGCACTTTTGCACTTGTTGCATTCTTTGTTGTGTTACTGAGCGTAACCGGCACCGTTATGGTATCACCCGGACTTAAAAATCTTGGCAAACCTGTACTGATCACAACCGGATCAGCAACCGTTATATTAGTTTCACTTGCTCCAAAGCATTCATCTTTATATGCAACAGCCATTAAACGAATTTCTCCGCTGAACTGTGGTATATCAAATTCAAAATTTACTTCACCACTACCATTTGCTTTTTGTACACCGCTCCAGTAACTCACAATCTTAATTCGTTTGTTGGGGATTGGGTTGTTGCGTTTCTCCATTTCACTTCCATCACCACCGGTGCTGCTGAGGCGTGCACGCAACTCAGGAAATAATAATGGATAGAGATCAAATGCATCTACACCCAATGCTTTGCGTTGATAGAAATAGGTATAGGGATCAGGTGATTTCATATTGCTCACCTGTAATACCCCGTTATCAACGGCAGCCAATGTAACATAGCTGTTAGGAGCTGCTTTGACTCTTACTTTTTGATGTGTGCGGCTTCTTGTTGTTTTAGCAGATGTGATCTGTACGTCAATCTTCCTGTTCTTTGCATCAACCTTCAACGATTGAAATCCATGCGCCACCGTTAATGGAATATCGCCCATTGTATGTGGCTTGATCAATGTAGCGGTTACATACACATTCGGCAAATGTGCATCGTTCAAGGTTAGCTCCATTGAAGCAGATCGTTTATCTACATTGATGTATTCATAAGAAATCACTTTATCTGTTTCCAATGTCACCAGCATTCGTCCGCTGAAAGGAGTTTTGAAGAGAATCTTTGCTTTTTCACCTGTTGCATATTCTTTTTTGTCCAGTTCAATATCAATCTGTCCTTCCGTATTCACTTCAAAAGAACTGTTATCTCCACCCCATGAACCATAGCTGTAAAAGCTGCGGCTCACATAGGTTTCAGCACCAGGTGCATACATTCGAATTTCATAATCACCGGGCTTGCGTGGAATGAAATTGTATTTTGAACTTTCTCCACTCACTGTTACTACATCTTCCTTTACTACAATGTCTTCTTTTTGTGAATCATATCGGAAATAATCTCCGCTCTTGCTTAACACCGTTCTGTATTCATGTTTGATCACCCGTATTTTTGCCTGTGCATTTACAAGCTTTTCATCTTTATTCAATGCAACAAGCGGAAACTGGATGCTTTGGTTGAGAGGATAATAATCATATCCATCATAACCCAATCCATAAAATACAGGTTGTGTAAATACATCTGCAGTGGTGAGTTTACTTACAGGTCTTCCCGTTTCATCAAACACGGTTGTATAAATATTGGCAGCGAGTACCCCCCTGTTTTTATACATCGCAGGCACACCTATTCCTTCTGTTGCATTTCCATCAGCATCTGTTTTACCATCTCTCAATACTTTATCAAAAAAGGTTTGCTGATTGGTCAATGAAAATGTATAACGATCGTATTTAGCGGGAGAAAAGTAAGTTTGCTTAAACTGGATCTCTGCTTCATAATTCCGGTTGGCAGCAGGCGGGCCAAAAAAGTTAACTGCATTGATACGAAGTGTTGTTGAATCGCCTGTTGTTAAAAATGGTTTGCCTAACTGAGCTGATACTTTCATTCTATCCGGAACAAATTCTTCTACACTGAACGTTTTTGTACTCATCAACACATCATTACCTGAATAGAGTTCAAGTTGATAACTACCAGTGATGACACTTTGTGGCAGGTCAACCGATACTTCAGCAGAGCCTTGTTCATTCAGCATTTTACGGAAACTCTTTAACTCTTTTCCATTAGGCATAACAAACTTGAATTTCACCGGTATCTCGCTGGGAGTTTTCCAATCGCTTGTACGCAATAAAACATTGGCATTGATTTTTTCACCGGGCCGGTAAATATCACGCTCTGCATAAATAAATGCATCCATGCCACTTGCGTTGTATGATTTGCCGCCTACTTCAAAGCGACTTGTATTAACTCTTGTTGAATGAAATGGCAGGTAATTAAAATCACCCGCAGTTTTTGCAATCACCATGGCCGGTTTAAAACCGCTGAATTCTTTTCTTGCATAGGCAACTTCGGCTACACCTTCGCTGTTAGTAGTGCCGATTCCTAATACCTGGTTGTTGGCGCCATACACTGTTACATTTACTCCACTTAAAGAAGAGGCTGTTTTAATGGAGTTGGCAAACACCAGCATTTTCTCTTTACCTTCTTTTGCAATTACTCCAATATCGCTCAGGGAAATAAACCGGCTGTCTTTGATCCAGTAATCTTCTGTGGAACGGATCATGATATGATAAATGCCATTAAAATCTTTTACCTGGTCTGCAATATTGAAATTAAACAACCTGCTGCCACCCATCTTTGGCAATGATCGGGTGTCGATCTCTTTTTCATAGATCACATCGCCCAAAGTTGCATCGCCTCCTTCTTCATTATAATCATATTCATCATCACTGCCATCTTTGGGATAATACCCGTAGCGATGTGCAGCCAGCAAATTGCTTTCGTAAATTTTAGAGATCACAATTTTCACTTTAGGCATATTCGTGATCTTTACTTCAATATTTCTTTGTCCGCCTGTGGAGAGATAAACAGATTTGCTGTTGGCAAAGCTGATAGCAGGTTCCAGTTCACCAAAGGCTATATTGCTGCTATAGTTTTCTTTCAGAGTTCCCCCAAGCTTTCCACGCAAACCCTTTGCCAGTAAAAGTTCATAGCTGTTCTGCAAATTGAATGCATCACCGGTGATGAGGAATCCATCTTCTTCCGCTTCTACTCCAAATTTTGTGATGGGATTGAACTTAATGAATGAAGCCAATCCTTCTTCTACCACCTGTTGAGATGTAAATACTTTAATGGTAGCGGACAATCCATCGTGTCTTGATTCTACATTGTTGATGGTTAAATTATACGGAGAAGGTATCGTCAGATTTTCTTCAATCGTTTCTTTGGTTGCATTTTTTCCACCATCAGGAACTAATCCTTTGCCTAGCGACACAACGGTATTGTAATCTTTGTCTTCTGTTTTTACCTGTAATAAACGGATCGAAACTTTTTTATCATTGTCAATGGTTTGAACAGTGTATTCTTTTTTCTCACCATCAACCGTTACTTCCAGTTTATCTTTCAACACAGCAGGGCTAACGGTATAATTGAAATATAAATCAACCTGTGGCACGGCTTTATTGGTTCCATCATCCTGAGCTACCCAGGTAATGTTTGAATTCTCCAGTTTCAGATCAGCTGTATAAAATTCAAGGTCATCTTTCAATGTTACTTTATTAAACTTACTAAAAGCAAGTACTTCTTTACCTACAGATGCTTTGTAAGTTGTTGCAGGTGCAAGTGGAGCAGAAGGTGAAAAGATGAGTTCATCGCCATGCTCCCAACGAAACCTGCCGGCGATCTTTGGTTCAAACTCAATATAGGAAACAGAATCCCATCGGTTGAGTAAGGAATCGGGCATCAGTTGTTTGGAAAAACGAAAGACGAGGTTGCCGAGAACAGGCACTTCGCCTTTTGCATTGCTGTCGCTCAGTTGTACAGCATTTCGGTTACAGGAAATCAATAGGCTTACCGTTACTGTTAGTAACAGCAGGTGTAGTTGGCTACGCATAAAACTTGAAGGTTGAAAGAGATTTGAAGAAGTGAGAATTTGAACATGAATGTAATACAGAGTTGACCATATATACAAATGCTATTTATTAAATATTTTATAAATGATGTAAAAAAACGGTGATTATGAAAACTCCTGGTAGGAAACTTACTTATTGCATCATACATTTATCAGTAAGAAACAACTTTTTATTTACTGATGAAACAGAATATGCTGAACCTGAAAAGTAAAGTCACAAGAATTTTTCTTGCTCTTGTTGCTTTCTTACTGTTTTCTTTAAGTCTCCATTTACTGTTTCCTTTACCTGATAAAATTGAATACTCCACGCTCATCACCGATAACAAAGGAGAAGTGATCCACGCCTTTCTCACCAAAGATGAAAAGTGGCGGATGAAAACAGAGCTGAACGAAATTTCTCCTATACTGCGTAAAACCATTGTACAGAAAGAAGACAAGTACTTTTATTATCATCTTGGTATCAATCCTGCTGCAGTAATTAGAGCTTTTGTTATGAATATGTTTCAACTGAAACGCACTTCCGGTGCCAGTACCATTACCATGCAGGTAGCAAGGGCACTTGAACCCAAGCCAAGAACGTTTGTAAACAAACTGGTTGAAATGTTCCGGGCATTGCAGTTGGAATGGACATACAGCAAATCTGAGATCCTTCAGCTCTATCTCAATCTTGTGCCTTATGGTGGTAATATTGAGGGTGTAAAATCAGCTTCCATCCTTTACTTCGGGAAAAATCCCAATCATCTGTCGTTGGCTGAGATCACTGCACTATCCATTATTCCCAACCGCCCTTCTACTCTTGTAATGGGCAGGAACAATCATGCTATTGTTGAGCAACGTAACAAATGGCTACGCCGTTTTGCCAAAGAAAAAATCTTTACTGCGAAAGAAATTGAAGATGCACTGGCTGAACCTCTGAATGCAATAAGGAACACAGTGCCCAAACGTTTACCACATCTTTCTTATAAGTTGAAACAAAGTGGCGAAGTAAATATTCAAAGCAGTATTGACCTCAACACTCAATTGAAAGTGGAGAAACTGGTGGAAGATTATGTA